>CACXAK010000063.1 GCA_902765655.1 uncultured bacterium
GTACCCTGGAAACCTTTACCTATTGATTTACCTGTGACATCAACTTTTTCAACGTTATCTAATACAGAAAGTTCAACCTTATCACCTACTTTGAAATCCTGCGGATTATCAACTCTGAATTCCTGTAAGTGTTTGTAATTAGATAAACTGTTTTTCTTGAAATGACCTAATTGTGCCTTTGTCAAATGTTTTTCTTTTACTGCAACAGTACCAACCTGAATAGCGTTGTAGCCATCAGTATCAACTGTTTTAACCTGAGTTACAACAGTTTCGTCAACTTTGATAACAGTTACAGGAATTGCCAAACCATTTTCGTCAAAGATTTGAGTCATTCCGACTTTTTTTCCTATTACACCTAGTGTCATATTTTTTTCCTTTCCATGCTCATCCTACTTGGTGCAGAATTTATCTGCCTCTTGGGTTATATACTGTAAACCCTGTTTCAGAATTGCACATTTTCGCTTGTGAGCGCTACTATTACTTTACCTTTTGAGGTTACCCTCGCCACCGCTTTGAGTGGTTGTAGTTCACATTATGTTGCATAATGCTATTAAATTTTCAAACTTGGCCGACGATTAAAGTTTTACTTCAATATCAACGCCTGCCGGCAAATCTAATCTACTTAACTCTTCAGTTGTCTGTTGAGTCGGGTCGTATATATCAATAATGCGTTTATGAGTTCTCATTTCAAAATGTTCACGTGACTTTTTATCAACGTGCGGACTTCTCAATACGCAATATATACGTCTTTTTGTAGGTAAAGGAATAGGTCCGGCTACTTTAGCGTCTGTTCTTTTAGCTGTTTCTACAATTTTTTCAGCTGATACATCAATAAGTTTGTGGTCATATGCCTTTAAACAAACTCTGATTCTTGATTTTTTTGTGCTGTTTGCCATCTTTAGCATTCCTTTATGTTTTCTATGTACTACGCGAAACAAAAGCCCCGAAAAGCCATTGCTTCATACTCAAAACTGCTATTTTACATACTTCGGACATTATTTTTGAGTATAACTATACTATGACAAACAAAATTCACTGTCAACAAGCATTTTACATGATTGTAAAGAATTGTAAAATAACGCACTAACGCACGACATTCAAATTAATCTGCCCATGCATCAGCAGGGGGCAAATGTATTAAGTTCCTACCGATAGGGGAGATTAGTAGGGAAGATTTTAGATGTCGCATCGCAGTGCGGCATGACGATATTATGTCATTATGAGGAGCGGCAGCGACGTAATAATCTCATTATTCAATTCCGTACAACATAGAATCAATGAGATTGTCACGCTCATTACATTCGCTCACAATGACAAATCAATTTTATAGGTCGGCGTATGCTAACGCCGACCTACATTCTCTTTTCAGAAAATGAGGCTTTTAAGATCCTGAAACAAGTTCAGGATGACAAAGCCTCATTTTTGTATTATTTGTTGGGTTTCACCCAACCTACAATTCTGCATTATTTAATTTTTTTAGATTTAGATAAAATTTTAGTTAAGTCAAGTACTTCATCATCAACATATCTTGGAGCTGTATTTTGCATAAAATTCAAAATTTCTTTTCCTAATTTTTCACGATTCTCAAAAATGCTTGCTTTTTGTGAAAGACTTTTTAGACCTAATTTTGATGCACCTTTTGAAATAAATTTTAAACCATATTTCATTGTAATATTTAATATACCCATTATTATGCTCTTTCTGATTTGTTTAATTAATTAACTCATAATTTTGTAATTCTATACTTCTATGCCTTATAAAACATTTTCATTTTCAACCCGCCTAGAGGTAATTCGATTTCTTTTAATGCCGCAGAAACATATTTTATAGGATAAATTGATACTGCTTTTTTACCTATTTCAAGAACTTCTTTGTCAACCACTTTTGGGGTCTTACTCATAAATTGTTCTAAAACCACAGTCTTTGGCAAAACTTTTGTCCTAAAAAATAAATTTTTTCCAGCTCTGATTGCTAAACTTACTAAACTCATAATTTTCCCCTTTCGTTTTTTAATTCCCTCACCCGAATTTCTAACTTTCGCATTTTGCTCAAGTTGAAATTCTTCCCTCTCCCACTCAAAAAACTTTGTGGGCGAGGGGTGAGTTTTTGTTATCCCCTGTACATTTATAAAAACATTTCAGCCAAAAGGATTGCCCCACCCCACCACATCATATCATATCGCAGATTATAACAGGGTTTGCGGCATTTTAAATTTAGCTTTACAATCCGTTACAAATACAGATTAAAACCAAAAAATTAGATAATATGCAATTTTTATACGCTATTTATATTTATGCGACAACAGATTTTATAGTGTCAATTTTTTCCTGAGAATCACTTTCTATATATATTCTTAAAAGTGGTTCGGTCCCTGAAGGACGAACGAGAATCCAAGTTTTTTTATCGTCAAGATATAATTTTATGCCATCTTTACTGTCTTTTTTATATATTCCCATGCCGGCAATATCTGTCATTTGTGAAAACTTTTCAATTGTTGGCACAACTTCATCAAAATTATCCAATTTCTTATCAACCCTTGTATTGATAAATTTGCAGCCGACAAAATCACTGAGACTTTTTTGCAACTCACACAATGATTTATTTTCATAAGCCATTGCTTCAAGTATTAAAAGATTTGCAAGAATTCCGTCTTTTTCCGGAATGTGTCCCTGAATACTTAAGCCCCCGGATTCTTCACCTGCAATAATCGGATTATATTTTCTCATCGCCTCGCCAACATGTTTGAATCCGACAGGAGTTTCAATAACTTCAACTCCCGATTTTTCAGCGGCAATATCAAGCATTAAACTCCCGGCAACCGTTTTTACAAAACATCCGTTATAACCTTTGTTCTGTTTTAAATGCAATAATAAAATTGCCATAATTTCGTTAGGGGTAACATATTCCCCATTCTCGTTTATCACCCCGAATCGGTCAGCATCACCGTCATTTGCAAAGGCAATATAGCCGCCTTCTGTCACTCCGCCCAAAGGCAAAGGATTATTATGGAATTTTACATAATCAATAGCTTCCTGCATATATTGAGGTTTTGGCTCAGGCATTCCGCCGCCAAAATTAGTATCGTGAAACATGTGTATTGAGTCAAACTTTATATCATGCAAAGATAATAATTTATCGAAATAACCAATACTTGAACTATATAAACCATCAAACAGAATATGAGTATTTTTTAAATTTGTTTTTATTTTATCAAAATCTATTATTTCATTTATTTTTTTAAAGTAATTATTTGAAAAATCAGTATAAATAATCTTACCACTTACATCGGTTGAAAAATCGCATCTGAGATTTGAAACAATTTCATCAGTAATTTCTTTTGTTGCAGGCCCAGCATAATCAGGAATAAATTTTATCCCAAGATATTCAGGCGGATTATGTGATGCCGTAAACATAACTGCGCAGGCATCAAGATATTTTGCATTAAATGCCAAAACAGGTGTCGGAACAACTTTATCACTATACAAAACTTTGAAACCAATCTCTGAAAGAATTTCTGCACAATATTTTGAAAATTCGTCAGCCATATTACGCGGGTCATAACCAATAATTATTGGTTTATAAATTCCGTAATTATCGAAAACATATTTACCTATTGCCTTAGTAACAAGTTCTACATTCTCTTTTGTAAAGCTTTCTCCAACTATTGCTCTCCAACCGTCTGTCCCAAATTTTATACTCATTAAATATCCTCATCATTCAAATTTTATGCATCATTTTCTTTTTTTATTATGACGGATAGAAGAATTCTCATTTTTCCGTACTTGTTTTACAAGTATTTCTGATTTCCTCTTCATAATATAATTTAAAGCTCTCTGATAAGAAATTGTATCATAACCGCCTTCCAAATATTTCGGATATTTGGATGCAATATAATTATAAGCTGCAATCATTCTCTTATCTCCTGAAGGATGATCCGATATAATATCCCAGTTTCTGTTCAGAATTTTGTTCATCATAGAAATTGCAGCAAGCGGATTATAACCGGCCTTTACCATAAAATCAATACCATTTAAATCCGCGCGAGCTTCCTGCATTTTAGTCAATTTCGGTTCTGCCAATCCCGATCCTGCCCCTGCAATTATTAAACCTGCACCGGTTTTTCTTGCACCGCCATTACCTGCAGATGCTAAAACAACACCCGTTGCCAAAGCGCCAAGTTCAACACCTCTGCGTATTAATTTTGTTCTTGAATCCTTTTTATATATATGTCCTAATTCATGTCCAAGAACATAAGCTAACTCATCTTCAGTCTCAACATATTCTAAAAGTCCCTTGTATACCTGAACTACCCCCTGATATGAAGCGGTAGCATTAACACTCTCTTTTCTTGATACAGAAAATCTTACAAAATCATCTATTTCATTTGCCAAAACTATTTTTGTTCCAATGTTATTAACTTTGGCAAGTGCTTCCCTTGAAGTCCAATTATCAAACATTGGCACCATGTTTACAGAATTATACGCAACTTCTGCAGAATATATTTTTTTTGCATCTTCCCTTGCTTTTAATTGCTCTTGCGTAGGTTGGGTGCTATATTCTTTCCCTCCGGCAGAAGAATAATCTTTTTTTGAAGGATTATATTGAACTTCTATCACGTCTGCTAAAGAAAAATTAATTGATAAAACAGATACCATCAGTAATGATAAAATTTTCTTTTTCATTTTGAGCTACCTTCTTAATAATAATACAACATAATTCTAAAAGAAAATACAGTTTTTGTAAATAACAAACATTAACAAATAATATATTTGAGCAATTTCACTTCTTTTGATATAATTTTTTATATAAGAAGGTAAGAGTTTATGTTAAATTTTGAATCCGTAAGAAATATCGCATATTTAGAGCCGGAAACAAGTTTCAGCGCAATGGCAGTTGATGAATTTTGTAACATGTATAATATGAATTGCTTTACAACACCGCTTAACAATATTAAGCAGGTTGTTGAATATGTCGAACAAAATCCTGACACTTTGGGAGTTTTACCGGTAGAAAACACTTTAGACGGTACAATCAGAGAAACTTTTGACTACATTATGTCAACAAAAAATCCAAATATCAGAATTTTGTCAGAAATAATTATGCCGATTGAATATTGCCTGCTTTCAAAAACAACCGAATTATACAGTATTACAAATCTAATTGCTTCCCCAAGAATGATTTCAAAATGTCAGGATTTTATAAAAAACGAGATGCCGATGCATCATACAATTATTGAAGCTGCATCTATGTTTGAAGCTGCGAATGAATTGAGAAATTACAACCTGACTTATGCTTCCATCGGCAACAGAAAAATTGCGCAGGAAAATATGCTAAACATTTTAAAAGAAAATATTCACGATGACAAAAATAACAAAACAAGATACATATTAATAGGTGACATGGAAACCACCCCGACAGGAAAAGACAAAACTACGGTTGCATTCCGTACAAATCACACTCCGGGGGCATTATTGAAAATTTTGAGCGTATTTCTTGAACATAACATTAATCTTTCATACATTTCATCACAACCGTCACGTTCGAATCCTGATGAATATATTTTCATAGTAAATTTTGACGGCCACGTTCAGGGCTCTAACATGTTGAAAGCAATTGACGAAATAAAGCCAAAAACATCATTCTTTAGATATTTGGGCTCATATAAAGCAGGAACAGAAGTAAAATTACAATGAAAAGACCCCTTTGCAGGGGTCTTTTTTCACTTGTGCTTATTTTATTGCCTGATTATTTATTGTTGCATACACCGTAATGTTGTTCAGCGAATTCATCATCACGTTGTCTGATATACAAAAGTTTTAATTCTTCATCATTCAATTTAACAGTTTTTGCTTTTGTAATATGATCTTCAGTTGAATATTGAGGATCTCTGCTCCATTTAATCTTAGGATCACTTGCAATTAAATCTGTAAGAAGAATTGAATTCTTCTGTAAATAACCCTTGCTGAATCTGCCATCTTCTCTGTATAAACCTGTTTCAGGATCATAAGAATATACATCTACCGAATCACCGCGAGTTTGTACAAAATATCTTTGAACTAAATCGTTATCATAGATTGTTGATTTTTCATCAGCAGGATTTTTATATGTTTCAATAAATAAACCTTTTGGAGAAACTAACTTCTTACCACCGTATGTTTCGATAGTAAATCTTGATGTAGGAATTCTGTATACATCTTTACCCCAACCGGTGTGTTTACCTCTCCAGTCAAAATCTTCTCTGTCATATACCAATATATTTTTAGAAGATTCTAATAAGTTTGCATCCGCTTTGAAGTTTTCACCGTATTCCCAATCACGTGTACCTTCATAATGAACTATATTTCTTCTTGACGGATCATCATCGTCAATATCGAAAGTTTTATTCCATTTATCTAACGTATCCAATGGAATAGGTTTATTCCAATCGCACATCCATTTAACAATTGTGTCATGAGTAACGTGATAACTTCCTGTATCAACAACTATTGTGTCATGGATTGTATCATGATCTACAATATACTTATAAATTGTATCTCTGTTCCTTTACCATGCTTACTTATATAGTATGCCGTATCATTTGTGGTTGCTGTTGCAGATGCACTGTCATGACCTTCAGCATAAGCATATGCGTATGCTTCACCCTTATCACTACAACTCGATAGTACGGAAGGAGCAGCGGTTAATAATAATAATGAACCTACACCTGCCATCGTTGCATTACGCATTGCATTACCTGTTTTGCCTTTTTCCTTTTGTCCAAAATAAATTGAAGCAGTTAAACCCTGATCTTCAACAGGTTTTTGTTCCGGTTGAGGATTTTCAACTGCTTTATGAGCCAATCTTGAATGACCATAATTAAAATTAGTAACTGAATTAACTAGCATATTTTTGCCTCCTATTATTTGCTTTTACTTTTTTTAAACCAAAACATTTTTTTACTTGCTACCATGAAAAATAAAAAAAGAAGACAAACATGCAAAAAACAAGCTATGCACAAGTTTCAGGCATAAAATCCAAGTTAATATTTCTTAATAAACTGTTTATTGAGCTAATTTTTCACGTACCAATGTTTCAACCTGAGCCAAGATATCGGGGTTTTGTTCCAAGTACTCTTTTGCTTTTTCTCTGCCCTGACCAAGTTTTTCATCATTGAAACTAAACCATGCACCTGCTTTGTTTACAATATTTAAGTTTACGGCAACATCAAGAATATTCCCGATTTTTGAAATCCCTTTACCGAAAATAATATCGAACTCAGCAGATCTGAAAGGTGGGGCAACTTTATTTTTCAGTACTCTTACACGAACATGAATACCTACTTCTCCGTCATCTCCTTTAAGAGTTTCCGTTTTTCTGATTTCCATACGAACAGACGAATAATACTTCAGAGCATTACCGCCTGTTGTTGTTTCAGGATTACCATACATTACACCAATTTTCATTCTCAATTGGTTAATAAAAATAACTGTTGTATTTGTTTTACCTATTACACCCGTCAATTTTCTGAGTGCTTTTGACATCAAACGTGCCTGAAGCCCCATTTGCTGATCTTCCATAGAACCTTCAATTTCGGCTTTTGGAACGAGAGCGGCAACTGAATCGACAACAACAATATCAACAGCGCCGGAGCGAACAAGTTCTTCTGTAATATCAAGTGCCTGTTCTCCTGTATCAGGCTGTGAAATTAACAAATTATCAACATCAACACCGAGATTTCTTGCATATTCAGGATCAAGAGCATGCTCTGCATCAACATAAGCAGCTATTCCGCCTTTTTTTTGACATTCTGCAACGATGTGCTGAGCAAGAGTTGTTTTACCTGAGGATTCAGGGCCGTACACCTCAATAATACGACCTCTCGGAATCCCACCGATACCAAGAGCAACATCTAACGACAGCGCACCCGTAGGAATAGAATCAACACTTACGGTTGCTTTATCCCCAAGTTTCATAATAGAGCCCTTGCCAAAATCTTTTTCAATTTTTTCTATTGCAAGCTTTAGAGCTTTATTTCTTTCTTCACTAATATTTACTTCCGGTGCTTCTTTTGTTGCCATTATTTTATCCTCACAAATATTGAGTTATACCCTCAAACTACATCATTGACATAATATAACATCATACTATGTCAAATACGGACGAATAATTTTAATATTATTCCCAAATATAAATTTCTTTTTTCTTATAGAAACCGAAACCAACTGATTTGTAGCTGTTTACTTCATTTTTCAACTGATAGATTTCTTTATTTAAATCAACAATTTTTTGTTTTAAAGATTCATTATCAGTTTTACATCTGATAAGCTCAACAACCACATCATCCATTCCTTCAAGTTTTTGATCAATAACTTTGGAAATTTTTTCGCTTAATTTGTTTTCTAAATCCTGTAATGAATTCAAAATACTTCTCACTGCAGGATTTGATGAGCCAGCAACAGCGACAGCAGTTGATTTTGAAGCAATTGGATCAGTAGCACCATTCATCTGTGCCTGTACTTTTCGTAAATTCTTTACTTCGTCATAAGAAAAATATGTGAAACCTTTTTCATTTTTTCTTGGTCTGATTGAAGCTTTTTTGCATAATTCGACAATTTCTTTATTGTCAGTTTTCAAAATCGTCCTAACTTCCTGAGGAGTTAAAGTTTTTTCTTCAGCTTTTTCTTTTATCATTTTACCTATCCCTATAAAACAACACTTACCAATATCATACTATTACATTTTCATGATGTAGGCAAATTATTTTCATGGATTCATGAAGAAATGTTAAGAAAAATTAACTTAAAAATTTTATGGCATTTATATTAAATCATTCTGCTTTTTAATTCATCTATGCTGTCCGAACCATATTTAAGCAAAATCTCGTTTACAAGAACCCACGCTATTCTTGCTTCCGCAACAACAGCGCATGATTCAACAGCACAAACATCAGATCTTTCGTAATGCGCTTTGGCTTTTTCATTTGTTTTTGAATCAATGGATTCCAGTGGTTTCATCATGGTCGGAATCGGTTTCATCACGGCAGAAACAACCAAATCCTGTCCGTTTGTCATACCTCCTTCAACTCCGCCTGCATGATTTGATGTTCTGCATATTTCTCCGTCTTTTATTTCAAACTCATCATGATATTCGCTGCCGCATAATCCAAGCGGATTGTCGCCTATTTCAACGGCTTTAATTGCAGGAATACTCATTACAACCTGAGCCAATCTTCCGTCTATACCTCTGTCCCAATGAACATGTGAACCCAGACCAACAGGAATATTTTTATATACAACAACAAATTTCCCGCCTACACTGTCACCGTTTTCTTTGGCTAAATCTATTTCTTTATGGAATTTATCCGGGCAGCAAGCCGAACCTATCTGAGTTACCTCACTTGACCCTGATATTCCTATTTCTTTAAGTATAAGTTTTGCAACGGCGCCGACTGCAACCTCAATTGCAGTTTTTCTCGCACTTGAGCGCTCTAATATATTGCGCAAATCCTCCTGATTATATTTTACAGCTCCGGCATAATCAGCATGCCCCGGGCGATAAACAGAAAATGCCTTATCATCTGTCCGGTCATTAGGGGAAACACTCATAATTTTTTGCCAATTTTCAAAATCTCGATTTTTTACAACAAGTGTAATCGGAGAACCTAAAGCTTTACCAAAACGAACACCGGAAGTGATTTCTACCGTATCACTTTCTATTTTCATTCTGTCGCCTCGCCCGTACCCCTGCTGACGGCGATGAAGCTCCGAATTTATAAAATCAATATCAATTCCTACGCCTGCAGGAACACCCTCAATTATTGCAGTAAGACTTTTTCCGTGACTTTCACCCGATGTCAAAAATCTGAATTTTTCCATAATTTGCCTCTCAATTATGCTCAAGTTTAGCAGTTTTTTTAATCTTTTTCAATAACCAACTAATATACTCTTGGTATAAATCTGTATTTTACTTTTTCGCAATATTTTTTATAATCGTCGTCTTTTATCAAATTACGTTCTTCGGTTACTGCTCGCAGTACATAAACTGCAATCCACAATAACATTCCGATTGTCAGAACCACATCCCCCAAAATATTTAAATCACCCGCCGCATACAAAGGCACCATTGTCAAAACAACATAACAAATCTGCATGGCATAATCTGGATGTCTTATAATATTATACGGAAAACCCGTCACAATTCCTCTGTTTGTAAGGTTCCCAACTCTTGTACCAAGACGCAAAATCGCCATTGTTGAAATCAGATTTACAAAAATTACCAATATATAAATACTTATTCTCAAATATAAATTATCAATCGGTATAAGCTCCTGCATCTGAATCGGGAAAAGTTTTTCGGTCAGCAGAATAAACGGATAAAAGCATATTAGACAGCTAAAAATTCCTAACGGAGTAGTATCAGCATATTTTATTCTGTTTTTTAAAAAATCCGCTTCCGTCAGATAACTAACCGCAAAAATCAAAGTCGTAAGGGTAAACATAAGATTCAGCCACATATCAGCGGTATCATCAATATATTGCATAATCCCGCCCAAAATACCGTTTGACTGAATATACTGAACACTTTGATTGAACATTTCACTCAAAAAATCGATATTGTAGCCCATTTGAGGCAAAAATTTATTACACAACAAACTGAGAGAATAAACTCCAAAGAATGTTTTTATAAAAAGAATCATAAAAGATTGTTTTTCATTTTCTTTCAAATTCATATCCGATAATTTTTGTTCCAAACTACGCCCTTTCAGAAACTGACGCTTAAAAAATTCAAAAATTATTACATTTCTTGAATCTGAAATTGAAGCCGGTCTTAATTTTTTAAATATCGGATAAGCAAAAATTACATATAAAATATAATAAACACACAAAACCGAAAAATAACTAAACCACGGATTTTCAATATTTTGATTAAATAACGGACTGACAAAAAGAATTAACAATATTAATCCGTAAATCAAAACCGATGATAAATAATGTTTTAAAATATCTTTATTTGTAACTTCCATAATTTATTCCCCAACTTTACTTCTGAGCCAACTTTCAACAAATCCGTCCAAATCTCCGTCCATAACACTGTCAACATTCCCGACTTCAAAGCCGGTTCTGTGGTCTTTAACCATTTTATAAGGATGAAAAACATAAGAACGAATTTGTGAACCAAAATCAATATTA
>CACXAK010000064.1 GCA_902765655.1 uncultured bacterium
TTTCAGTGTACTTTTTATAAATTCAATCGATTCGTCAATCAATAATGGTTCCTGGGGAATTTTATATTCTTCAAATTCTTCAGGATTTATCCCCATGACAGTTGCGATACGTTCTAATGTTGTTGAACGGGTTGAAAACGGAATTGTTTCATCAATCAAATTGTAAACATACGAAAGTGTAACCCCTATCATTTCGGCAAAATCTTTTTTGTGCAAAGAATTTTTTTCTAAAAAATCAATAACTTTTTGAGAACTTTTTCCCTTAACTGTTGTTTTATTTTTCATATAAACTCCTTATTTTTGCATTTCTTTTAATTTATTTTCAAATTATTATTTTCGAAACCTTAAACTTTCTATATCATTGTGGTAATATTTATTTAGGTTAAAATCTTAAAAAGAAAACAGGTTATATATGAAATTAGTTGCCGGCTTAGGAAATATCGGAGAAAAATATACTTGGACAAGGCATAATGTCGGGTTTATGGTTGTTGATAAATGGGCTATACAGAATGATATTACTTTTAAAGAAAATAAAAAACTTTTATGCAATTTAGTCAAATTTAAAAAGGGATCAGAAGATATAATTCTTATTAAACCGACAACTTATATGAATTTATCAGGGGATGCAATATCATCTGTTATGAGTTATTACAAAATAGCAGTTGAAGATTTGCTTGTTGTTTATGACGATTTATCAATTGAACTCGGGAAAATAAGATTTCGCCCGGATGGCTCAGACGGGGGTCATAACGGGATAAAATCCATAATAAAGAGTCTTGGAACAACTAATTTTGCTCGGCTTAAAGTAGGCATAGGGCCTCAGCCGCCGATTCCTGCAGAAGATTTTGTATTGCAGAATTTTTATAAATCACAGCTTGATCAGCTTAAACCGGTTCTTAAAACTGCAGTTGAGGGAATTGAGTTTTATCTTGATGAAGGCATGCAAAAGACTCAGAATTTTTATAATTAATACAAATCCCCTATTTTACAATTTTACAAATATCCTTTTGATGGTATAATCAAGGTATATATATTTTGTGATACAAAGGAGTAGAAATAAATGAGTTTGCAGCTTGCCGAACAATTTGAAGCGAATGAACAATACGAAGAAGCTTATCGTGAATATAAAAAAGATTACGAAGCAAATCCTGATAATATGGGTGTTTTGGAAAGACTCGGTCACTTGGCATTGATTCTTGATAAGCCGGAAGAAGCTGCAGTTTATTATCATGAAATTTTAAAAAGGGATGTAACAAACCCTCTTGCTTATGAACAATTAATGACAATTTATGAAGATACTGATGCATATAAATATTACGTATACAGAGGGAATAAACATTCAATTGAAGGTAAGCTTGATTTTGCTATAGGTGATTTTAAAAAAGCACTTGCACTTTGTTCTGAAGGTGCTCAAACCGCAATGACACGTTTTACCCTTGCTAATTTATACAAGCAGGCGGGTAATCATATGAAAGCAATTGATGAATTTAATCTTTTGCTTGAAGGCTCAGATGTTCATGAAGAAATGTTTTTGCAGCTTGCTGATATGTATATGAAAGATGAAGCATATTCATCGGCTGTGGATACTCTTATGAGAGCGAAACAAAGAGGTTTTGATACCGTAAAAATTAATGAAGGTCTGGCTGCTGTTTATTTAAAAAGCGGTGACCCGCAAAAAGCTATTGAGTTTACTAATGATGAGCTTTTGCAAATTCAGTGTATGCTTGAAATCGGACATATTGATGAAGCGTACGAAAAATTAAATAATCTTTCGGATGAATTAAAGCAATCTCCAAGATATTATACTTTAAAGGCGCAGTATTTTTATTCTTCAAAGAACTTCGAAGCTGCACTTGATTGTATAAACGAATATAACAAGCTTGTCCCGAATTCTCCGTTAACTTATCAAATGCGTGCGCTTGTTTATGATGAAACAGGGGATGAATATAATTCTCATCTGAATTGGGGCAGATATAATATTTTGAGAAAAAATTACGATATTGCAATTAATGAATATCTTAATGCCGTTCAGGTTAATGATGATGACATTGATTTGTTATTTGAATTAGCGGCATTGCTTGAAGACAATAAGGAAGTTGATCACGCAAGCGAATATTATGTAAAAATAATTAAAAAAGATCCGCAAAATAAAGAAGCATTAAGAAAACTTGCTGCATACAGAGAAAGTATCGGCGATTATCAAGGGCAGGTGACATATCTGGAAAAACTTGTTGAAGCTGATGCGAATGATTTGGATGCGTTAAAAAACCTCGGCAGGGCTTATGAAAAAACAAGAGCAAACTCTAAAGCATTAGAGCTTTATCAACATTATATTGAAATAGTCAAAAATCCGGCCGATTACAAAATTATTAAAGAAAAAATTGAAAAATTGCAAAACGGCGGCGCAGATGAAGAATCAGAAGGTTTGCTTGATAAAATTATGAAGATTTTTGGTAAATAAATCTTTTAAACTTCACCTATAATTTCTATTTTATATATTGCTCCGATTTCTTCATGAGCAAGAATTACAATGTTATTCATATATAAACTCAGCAAAGTGAATAATATTTGTCTGTACTCAATAGGAACGATAATTTTTGGGACATCAACATTCAGTTTTTTTGCTTTTCTTTTGATTCTATTTGCTATTTTTTCTGCAAAATCGGCATCAATTTTTATAATTGACGGATCAGAATCATCACACCCCAAAGCAAGCTCTGAATATGTTTTTTCTGATAATTCAAAGGCGCTGATTGTGACTCCGTCTTCATTTGTATACTTTGAACAAATTTGGCGTGATAAAGCCAAACGGATTTTGTTTATTATATCAACTTTAGAACCGTCATCTGCAAAATCATTTATCTTTTCAAAAATATAAGTTATATTTTTGATTGAAACGTATTCTTTGATTAAACTTACCATAATATATTTAATATCCGCATAATTCAGCAAATCAGGAATAATATTTTCTATTAAATACGGATTTTCTTTTTCTACAACATCAAGATATTTTTCGATGTCTTCATAATCAAGCAGATCCTCGACATGTTTTATTGCTACATATTCAAGTGCCTTGGCTATGTATTGAGAAGATGTTAAACTGCACTGCCAAAAATCCTTTGCTTTTTCCTGTTCTACCCAAATGATTTTTTTACCTGTAATTTCATCTTCAGCCGTAACGGAATTCTTAATTTTATGTTCCGTATGAAGTTCATCAGCATAAAACATCAAATGTTCAGGATAAACGACAGCTCTGAAAACTTCTATCCCTCTTATTCTGATGCTGAATTCGCATGGATTCAGATTCTCGTCATCTTTAAATACCACTTTTGGAATTACATATCCCAAATTTTCAGTTAAATCGAGCCGTGATTTAACTGTTTCCGCAACAAGAAGCTCCGAACCGAAATCGTCACGCTCTGAATCAACAAAACCCAAAAGTTCTTCACTTAAATATATTGCCAATTTTTCTTCATGAAGCTTTGAATACATCAAATCAGGAGAGGTTGCTTTGTTGAGTTCTCCTTTCAAATCGTCTAATGCCTTTAAGCCGGAAGAAATTTTATCATTTAATTTCTTTCTTGAAACAGGAGCTTCACCGTCTAATTGTGCTTTTACCTGATTTATTTCTTCTCGTTTTTGTTTAATTTTTCTTTGAATATCAAGACATTTTTCATACTCGGTCATCTTTGGCGATAACATTTTTTCCATTTGGCTTTTGAAATCGGAAATGCTGATTATGTCACCTGTGGAATCCGCAGATTTTGCCTCACGCATGAAAATACAATTCAGCATTGTGTTTTCATCTTCATCCCCGCCAACTTCAGTCATACTGTATAATTCCCAACCTTTCATTGACATTTCATTGAGAAGATTTTGTAATTCCTGAGCATTTTCTGCAGGGCATGTTTTTATAACATATTCCATTCTGTTTTTTCCGAGCATAATTTTATCCTTTTAATATTTTAATTGCTTCAATAGCCGTTTTTATGGCTTTTTCAGTGTCATGAACAATAGGATTTTCCAATCCGAGTTTTTCCCGTTCCTGATTAGCGACAACCAAAAATACCGAACCGATCTTTACTTTTAAATAACTTGCAACAACGAATAATGCCGCTGATTCCATTTCGGAAGCAAGACATCCCAAGCGTTTCCATGCTTCCCATTTATTCAGCAGTTCGGATGATACAGGCATAGCTTCAGGCGAATGTTGTCCGTAAAAAGAATCCTTGCATTGAACTATCCCTATATGATAGTTATAACCGAGATTTTTTGCCGCTTGGGCAAGAGCATTTACAACATCAATATTTGCAACGGCAGGGAATTCAACAGGGGCATATTCTTTACTTGTCCCTTCGGCACGAATTGCGCCTGTTGCGATTACAACATCTCCGCCTTTTACATCTGTATCCATTCCGCCGCATGTACCGACACGAATGAATGTTTTTGCCCCCACTTTTACAAGTTCTTCCAAAGCAATTGCTGCTGATGGCCCGCCAATACCGGTTGAAGTTACACTTACCTTTGTCCCGTCAATATAACCGGTATAAGTTACGTATTCACGTTGGTCGGCTACTTTTACAGGATTGTCAAAAAAAGCAGCTATTTTTTCACAACGCTTTGGATCTCCTGGAAGAATCACAAATTCTCCAACGTCACCTTTCTTTAAACCAATATGATATTGTCTGCCATCATCAGTATAATTCATTTGTTGCCCCTTGTTTATAAATGTGAAAAGTGAATTGACCGCTGAATATCTCCCGTACGAACAATTCACTAATCAATATTATCAACGATTTCATTATTATTTCAATTTAGAAATAACCTGATCTGTTACATCAACGCCGCCAACGAATACAACCTGATCAGAAAGAATTGCATCCAAATGTTGTGCTACCATTACAGCTTTTGCTGCTGTTTGGATCTGAGAAAGAATTTGAGCTTCTTTGTCTCTTTGCAATTTCATGAGAGCTTCTTGTTTTGATTTCAGAGTATTAGCTGCCTGAGTTTCAAAATTTTGTTTTTGTAATGGTGTTGATAAATTTTTATATTGTTTTTCTTGTTCAAGCATATATTGCTGGATTTCAAGAGTTTTAGCATCAATTTCTTTTACTGCAGATTGTGCCGCAGGATAACTTTCCAAAACTCTCTGGTAATCAATATAACCGACTTCTGCGTTAGCTGCATTAATCCCTGATAATGCAATTCCTGTAGTCATTAATAATGCTAATAATTTTAAATTCTTCATACAACCTCCTGTAATATATTTCATTATTATAGTATTTTTTCTTTATTTTTCAAGTATTAGTACATCAAATCACCCACACCGAATGTAAAGTAGCCGTTTTTAGACCCATTACGTCCGGGGTTGGTAAGCGGAATACCATAATCGATTGATAATGGACCCATACCCGGGATATATACCTTAAATCCGACACCGGCAGATACCGCATACATAGGTCTGTCGTATATTTTATCCGAAACAGTTCCGTTGAATACTTTACCTGCATCCATCCAAACCGTAAATCTCAGGTTATTAAGGAATGCGATTCTTGTTCTGTCCATAAACGGTATCGGAGTTGCAAATTCCGCAGAACCCATTATAAATGCGTTACCCGTACCAACACCGCTCATTTTGAAACCTCTGATAGAATAAGGACCACCTAAGCGGTATGCCATAACTTCAGGTATGTTTCCGTGAATTGCTCCGCCTCCTTTAACTGTCAAAGATAAAGAAGATTTCTTTGCAATCGGAATATATTGTTTAATCATACCGGTAAGTTTGCCGTTGGTTTTATTAAAGCCGTTGATACCGATGCTTTCGTCAAATCTTAAACTTGCCATAGTCCCATGACGAACAACAGTTGCATTATCTCTTGTGTCATACATTAATGCAGGGCTTAATGATAAGAATAATCCGCCTTCTAATTGTTTAGCACGTTCAGATAGAGGCACATTGTATTGTCTGTATAAATTAGCAATTTTGGTTCTGTCACCCTCTTTTACATTGATATTTTCAACTCCCACGCTGAAAGATGTTGTAACGTGTCTGTTTCTTTTCATTTTATGAGCAAGTGTCATTTCACCGCCAAAGCGTTGTTCAATTGCCATTGGAATCTGATAAGAACCAAAATCTCTGAAGAATAATCTTGTATTCAATGAATTATCAGAGTTAAAGAAATATGGTTTGAAATAGCTCAATTCTGCCTGCAAATTCATGTGATTTACTACGGAGTTATCGTTCATAATAACGCCGGTACCGGCCAAACCTGTAAGAGAAATTCTTTCTGCTCTCCCTCTGAAGTTATTTTCAGATATCCCGACGGATCCGAATAAACCTGTTGCGGTATCCAAACCACCGCCGACAGATATACTTGCTGTTCTTTGTTCCTTAATTTTTATTGTAATGTCATAAGCATCAGGGATTTCTTCGCTAGGTTCAATTTCTCTTGTTACATCTTTGAATGCCTGAGTAGAATATAATCTTGATAAATCTTCTTTTATAAGATTTTCGTTATAAACCATGCCCGGCTCTGT
>CACXAK010000065.1 GCA_902765655.1 uncultured bacterium
TATGGCTATCGAAAACGGTATTCCAAAAACTCCGCAGGGTTGGGAAGATATCAGAATGTTTCAGCCGTGGGATGATGAAGGTAAAAGAACTTTAAATCCAAAATTATTGGAATATCACAGACAATTTGTTGATATGATGATAGATGCTGGTGTAGATGGTATAAGAGCCGATGTTGCAAGAGCTAAGCCGGTTGAATTTTGGGATATCATAATTCCGTATTCAAGAAAAAGAGATCCTGAATTCGCTTGGCTAGCGGAGACTTATACTTATGAAGATGCGTCCCCGCAGGCAAATATGCCTTATGACAGACCTGAAGATTCTCTTCGTGCAGGATTTGACGCTTATTACGGGCAATATCATATATTCCACGAATGGCCTAAAGCGAAAGATTTGCATGATTATGTGATAGATAATCTGAATATGTCATACAGAGTTGATGCCGGGAAATCAGTAATCGGTTCATTTGCGACTCACGATGATGTTTCTCCTATGTTCCATGGCGGGGAAGTATATTGCAATCTTACCTCAGGTTTGCAGGCAACCTTGCCGATGATGAATCCGTATATCGTTGACGGTTTCCAATCCGGTGATTATTATGTATATCCGTACAGAAATTCATACAATCCGATTACAATGACTGATAATCACGAAATGACCGCGCATCAGGGTAAACTTGATATCTTTAATTTGTCACGTCAGCCGGGCGGAAAAGAACCGCAAATAGGCAAATTTATGACTGAGTGCTTCAAATTCAGAGATAAATATGATGATATAATGCGCAGAGGTTCATACATCATTCTGAACAAAGAAAAAGACAAACAGGATCAGGTCATTGCCTTTGCACGCCACAGGCAGGGTAGAACTATTTTGGTTCTTGCTAATAAAGATGTAAATCATCCTGTTGCTTGCAAAGTAATGGTTCCAACGATGAAATCAACTCAAAAATTAAATAATTTACTTCCTAAATATGGTCAGGATAGCAAATTCCAGGTAAATGAAGGAAGTGTCTCAGTTGTACTTGGACCATTGATACCCCGAATATTCAAATGTATTCTGACAAAGTTTATAAGCAGCATTAGAAAAAAAGTAAATAAGAAAATGGTAAGAATTACAAAATGCATAAATAATTTATTTATATGTCCGTACCGACTTATGGAAAAAGCGGGTAGCAAATCAGCGGGTGCCGGGAGTCCAAAGTCTGTTCCGATTGAACTGCGGATGGTCCCAAAATATCTTGAACTTGCAACATACAGGGGTAAAGACAGATTTAATTATGAAGAAATTAACGAAATAACAAAACTTGTAGAAGCACGCAAATCAAGAGGAATTTCACCGAGATTTAATTATGAAGAAATTAACGAAATAACAAAACTTGTAGAAGCACGCAAATCAAGAGGAATTTCACCGAGCGATTTGATAAAGTCATTGCTTGATATAGGAAAAGAAAACGGTAATATATTGTCTGCAAAAGAAATAAAAGATTTTTTTGAAGCCACATCACAGGGCTATGATAAAAAAGGACAAAGTAACATTTTGAGATTTATGAAGTCGCTGAAGGAATGTCAAAAGCCTGTTCAAAAATCTCGTATGGGGGTTTTATCTGATAACAAGAATTTTCGTGAAGGAAAGCCAAACTGCACAAGCGATTATGTATCTTTTAATAACAGGCTTTTAACAAATGTCATCAGTAAATCTGAAAAACCTGAAACTTTGGCAAGAGTATTCGAAATAACGGGTAGTATTCATAATGAACTCCTTGATGCTGAATATGCGACAGAGTTTGTAAATCATTTGACCGAATTATACACAAGAACTAAAAGTCCTGCGTTGATTTTGGATTGTAACAGAGTTTTCTGTTCGTGGGAAGTAGAACAAATATTAACAAAAATGAAAGAATCGGGATATAAAATGCCGGAATATAAATTACCGCTGACAAAACCTGATTATGCTAATTTAAGTTTGAGAAAATACTCTGAAATTACAAAACAACAAAAAGAAGTATTGGATTATCTTGGTCTTAAAGGCAAAGTTACATTAGTCGGATTTTACCGTGAATATGTAGATGCTATGAGTTCAAAAGTTTTGAGCAAAGGCAATTTTGAGGGCGGTAAAAAACGCTAAATTTTACTTATCGCTTATATAACCGTTAATTGCGCTGTATGCCGCAACATAAGGGGATGAAAGGTAGATAAACCCTTTTGTATTCCCTAAACGCCCTATGAAATTTCTGTTTTGGGTAGTTAAACAAACTTCGCCGTCAGCAAGAATCCCGGCGTGAATTCCAACGCAAGGACCGCATCCCGGGGGCAAAATAGTTGCATTTGCATCTAAGAAAATTTCCAATAATCCTTCTTTTAATGCTTTTTTATAAACATCTCTTGAGGCCGGACAAATTAGCATGCGCACACCATCGTGAACTTTTTTGCCTTTTAGTATATTTGCAACCGTGCGCATATCTTCAATTCTGCCGTTTGTGCATGTGCCGACATATACCTGATTTACTTTTATATCATTCAAATCTCTTGCAAGTTTTGTGTTATCAACGGTGTGCGGGCATGAAACGGTATGTTCAATAGTTGAAGCATCTATTTCTATAACTCTTTCATAAACCGCATCGCTGTCAGGTTCAAGTGTTGAGAATTTATCTCCCCGTCCTTTTTCTTCGAGGTATGCTTTTGTTTTTTCATCTGCAACAAAAAGCCCGCATTTAGCACCTGCTTCGACAGCCATATTTGCAATTGTGAACCGCTCTGACATACACATATTTTTTACGGTTTCTCCATGGAATTCCAATGCCTTGTATGTTGCGCCATCAGCTCCAATCATTCCGATAAGGTGTAAAATTAAATCTTTTGCGCAAATTCCGTCTTTGAATTTACCGTTTACAACAACTTTAAATGTTTGAGGAACTTTCAGCCATGTTTTACCTAAAGCCATAGCAACAGCAATATCTGTTGAACCCATTCCGGTTGCAAATGCACCCAAAGCACCTGATGTGCAGGTATGAGAATCTGCTCCGACCAAAATTTCGCAAGGGTTTACAAATGTTTCAACAAGACGTTGGTGGCAAACTCCGGAACCGACTTCGGATAATACAGCTCCGTAATCTCTTGAAAAATCTCTTAATGTTGTGTGCATATTAGATAATTCTTTTCTCGGACTTGGTGATGCGTGGTCGATAAAAAGTATTGTTCTTTCAGGATTATATAGTTTGTCTTTACCTAATTTTTTGAACTCCTCTACCGTTAACGGTCCTGTACCGTCCTGAACGGCGCATACATCAACTTTTGCAATAACAAGTTCTCCTGCTCTTACCTGATGATCCGAGTGAAGTGATATTATTTTCTCAACTAAAGTTTGTCCCATTGTTAGTCCCTCTTTTTTATTATTTTATCACGAAGATAATTTTAAAATCTTCTTACATAATAATTTGAATCATTTTTTAATTTATCTTTAACTGCAATCAAATCTCCATCATTAAAGTCGTGAGTGAGTATTTTTGCCGCTTTTTCTCTTATTGTGTACTCTCCAATTTGAGAAGCTTTCTGAATAATATTTTTTAAATCGGTAAAATTGATTTTATCCCAGAATACATAAATTGTTTCAAGACACCAATACAGCTTAAATGCTTCTTTATTAACTTTGTATTTCCCGTCCTGAAAATCAAATTTTTCAACGATATCAAGCAAATTGTAAGTCAGATCGGTAAGTTTTTTGCAAAATATTTCGCAAAATTCTTTGTCATTTTTTAAATTAGATATGGCGCTAATTACGTTTCTGCAAATGTTACCGTTAATGTCAATTATGGCATCAAGTAATTTTTGTGCATTTTTTGCGGGTTTAAAGTAACTGATACAATTTTTATCCTGCATAAATTCTGCAAGACGCAAAGATACTGCTTCCCGGATTTTACCGTCCTGTCCTGTCAGATTTGATAACAGAATTTGGGCGTCATTTTCAGATTTTATTGTATCAAGCTTTAATGCAGCAATCTGTTTCTGCGGGATGTTCCCGTTTTGCAACATTTCTGTCAGTTGTGTGTGAGTATAATCTGTTTCATAAAATTTCAACGCATTAATAAAATTTTCATCCGTATTTTCATAATAAGTATTATTCAAATTTATATGCTCCGTAGTCACTATAAATATAACATAAAGTCTGATGATTTTTATGCTTGTTATCGTTTAAATGCATGATGTAGAAAATTAGTGCAATATTATAATAAAATCAGGAGATACGCTATGGGAAATTTTATAGAACTTTTACAATCTATATTTTTAGGTAAAGAAGTTGACTCTGCAAGAGTGGGTTTGAGTGAATTTAAAAGGAAACAAACGTCAACAATCCCATCAATAAAGCGTAAATCTATTTTTACAAAACAACCGGCTCAGGAACTGAGGTTGTCTGAACTTATGCGAAAAGGTTCTTATTAATCCCAGTATTTAATCATTTTTTAAAATAGATAATCTTGCGTCGTTGTATCTTTCAATAATATTTTCAAAATACATTTTTGCGTCTTTAAGTTTGGAATGTTTTACTTCCGGAGCATTTAAAGATTCAGCAGAAGGATGTACTGCTTTATGAATTTTATTATATAATTCTCTGAAAAATTCAGGGACTTCTTCCTTTGTTTTTGCAACATTCATTGGAAAACGAGTCATTTCTTCACGGTTTTTATATACCGAAACTGCAACGTCATTAAACATATCATTTTCAAGTGGCTTTATATAAATATTTAAATTTTCATGTTGTGCATAATTATCCAGTGCCCCCATTGTTTCATTATTAAAAAACTGATTCAGACGAGGGTCTTTTTTCAGGACATTGTTTGTAGTTATTCTGCAATTTTTCCCTAAATAAACATTGGGGAATCTGTCAGTTTCTTGTGGGGTAAAGCATAACATATTAACATTTTTAATTTTTACTATTCTGGGCATAAATGTACTCCTCTCCTATAAAGATATCCTAAAAGATATGCCATGTCAAATATTTACGCCCTGGAAAATACTTCAACATCAACATCATCAAAAGTATTTGTATTGAAATAAGCACAAGATGCAACCATTGAAGCATTGTCAGTGCAATATCTCATAATGGGGGCATTAACTTTGTATCCGTCCTTTTCAAATTCAAATATCTTTTTTCTGATTTCGGAATTTGCAGCCACTCCGCCTGCAATAACAACCTGTTTGTATCTTTTTTCCTGTAATGCTTTTTTTAATTTTTTAGCGAGAGTTTTAGACACACATTCCTGAAAACTTGCGCAAATGTCATTAATTTGTGTTTCTGTTAATGTATCGTTCCCGTTTTCGGATTTTAATTTTTTTACTAAACGCAATACGGCAGTTTTTAAACCGCTAAAGCTGAAATTATATCCGTCAACTCTTGAAATAGGCAGTTCATAAGCGTTTGGATCCCCTGTTTGTGCAAGTTTATCCAATTTAGGGCCTCCTGGGTATGGCAGTCCGATTAATCTTGCCACTTTGTCGTATGCTTCCCCAACTGCATCATCGATGGTTTCTCCTAAAATTGTTTGTTTGGAGTAAGATTCGACATCAATTATTTGGGTGTGTCCACCACTTATTAAAAGAGCCATAAATGGCGGTTTGATGTCTGTATCAATATAATTTGCGCATAAATGTGCATTCAGGTGATTTACTCCGATAAATGGTTTGTCATGTACGAGTGCAAGTGCCTTTGCAGCATTTAAGCCGACAAGCAGGCAACCGACAAGTCCCGGACCGACAGTTCCCGCAAACGCAGTAATATCTTCAGGTTTCAATCCGGATTGTTCAAATGCTTCATCGATAACGATATTTATGGCATCCATATGTTCACGCGCTGCAATTTCAGGAATAACTCCACCAAATTTTTCATGAGTTTTAATTTGCGAAGCCACCACATTTGCTATAACTTCTCTGCCGTTTTTTACAATCGCACAAGCAGTTTCATCACAGCTTGATTCAATTGCCATAATATAATTATCATAGCCGGAGTCCACACCGACTTGTACTTTTTTACCGCTGAATAAACATTCTTTTTCCATATTTATATTCTACTACAAAGAAAAATTGTTGTTATTCCGCTATTTTAAACAAAATGTAAAGTTATGTAACGAAATAATATATATATAGCAATTATATACTTTAAAAATACTTTATATAAATGTAAGAGATAACAATAAACACGAGACATAAATTATACACTACCTACTACACACTAACCTTCTACACACGAGGAATTGAAAAAGATTCCAAACTCTTTCTTTAAGAAAGGGTTTTTTTTTGATTAAATTTTGAAATTAAAAGACCGCAAGATTTATTCTTACGGTCTTTTTGAATATTTTTTAAAATCTTATACCTTTCTCTTACGAGCAGCTTCAGATTTGTGTTTTCTTTTTACACTCGGTTTTTCATATCTTTCACGTTTTTTAACTTCTGAAAGAATACCGGCTTTTTGAATCTTTTTCTTGAAACGTCTTAAAGCGCTTTCAATTGATTCGTTTTCGCCAACTTTAACTTCTGCCATTTTATATTTTCACCACCTTTAATGACTTGTTGTACTTGTTTAATATATTATAAACTAAAATAAAATTCAAGTTTTTGGGGTATATTAATTATTTCCCTAAGAATTTTGCCATTTGCGGTCTTGTGATATTAGCAAAATCATTAGTTATTTGATTTTCTGCTTCTTTATTTGCCGTTTCATCGTGTTGTTTTTTATTTGCACCTGTAATCATATTCCCGATCCAGGTTGCAACAGGGGTAACTGCAACGGGCCCGAAGAATCGATATACTGAGCCAAAGATAATTAATGATTTCAGTACATCCAAACCTTTAAGCTTTTTAGCCAAATCGCCATTTTTGACCCCTTCTTCAAGATAATGTACTAAATTTGGCTTTTTAAATTTCTTTAATTCTATATCTTCAGGATGTTTATCTGTATATATTTTTTTGATTTTTTCCTGATGTATTTTAAGATTTTCAGCAAGTTTTTCTGTTGTCATATTCAGTTTATTTGCTGCATACTTCATAGAAACATGCTTGTTCCACGGACCGACAAGTCTTTCACTGACCAAATACGCAATTGCTGTTGATGCAAGAAGTGTTAATCCCTGATTTATGGCAAGAGTAGTTCTTCTGTCTTTGTCCATGTCCTGATTCCTCAGAGTTTGAAGCATATACATGCCTGATATCACATAAGAACCAAGCGCCTGCATGTGGTCAACAATTCTTCCGATATCATTTCTGTGAAATAACCAATTTGCGACTTTAGATGACATCAGCGGACCGTAATAGTATTTAGCGATGCCTCCAGTAAGTTTGTCAAATCCGTTTTTTAACGGATTTAAAAATGCTGATTTCTGCGGAACGCTGCCACCGTTGAACGAAGGATTATAATTTTTATATTTGCTGTTATAATTCGAAATGGAAGTATTGAGGGTAATCATTATTTGTTCCCTCCTTCCTTATTTACATTCTGAACTTGTGCAGGTTGCTGAATAGGTTGTTTTGATTTTCCTTTTTCAAGTCCGAAAACGTGTTTTAAAATCGGCGGGATTAGGGCAACTGTTAACATTGCTTTTAATATCCCGAATACAAATGTATCAGGAGCCATATTCAGACATTTATAGACTTTATCAAAGTCTGCGGCTTTATTCAATCTCAAGAATTTTCCGTTTTTGTCATATTCTACAAAATTATTAAAGAATTTTTCACCAACATACCTTGTTCCGGCTTTAAGTTTTTCCTTTGTAAGATTTTTAATATTGTAATCTTTGTATACTTTTTCGAAATCAAATTCGGAATTTAGAGCGGTTAATCTTACGAGTTTTCCGTCTTTTTCTTCGTATGCTCCAAATTGTTTTAAGAACTCCGGCTCAAGTTGTTTTGTTCCTTCAAGGATTTTTTCTGCTGTCAATTCTTCTGCAGGAATATTTGATTCTTTTGCAAGTTTTGCAAGTCTTCTTGTAACAAGTTTTACTTCATTGCTTTTATCAATTCTGTCTAAAACAAGTTTTACATCATTATTTTTTACCTTTTCAGCTGCTTTGCCAAGCGGATACATAATAATACTTGCAAAACCGAAACCGATTAACCCTGATGCCATTGAGTGTCCGGACGCATAAATTTTATCTTCTTTATTCTTTTTGCCCGGCAAAGACATAATAGCCAATGGTCTTGGTCCTAAAGCAAGAACCAAAGCAACCAAATTCTGAACGATTGTTGTGTGGTTGTTGCACGCGTCTAATAATTTATCAAGCATTCTTGAGGAAAGTTTAGCGGCAGATCCGAAACTCACCGAACTGCCGCTATAATATCCTCTATTCACATTTTCATTATTATTTTTACACAACTCCCCGCGCAAACTCATATCGCTATTCTCGGGAACAGACTTGAGCCTGTGCTGGTTAGTTAACACGGGATAATTTATATAATCTACTTTCATGCTACACCTTAATTAGTAATTGATACATCTATATTAATACAAAAGATAAATTAAATTGTTAGATTATTAATAATTTGTTACAAATATATATATTTATTTATTGGTCAATAAAATTTGCAAAAGCCGTATATTTAATGTACGCTGAAATTTGTGAGGGCATAAAATTGAGCGGGCATTATAATCTTGATTTTGAGGCAATAGCAAAAAGTTGTAACCTGTATAGTAATTGTTCGGAAGATGTTATATCGAAAATTGAATCGATTAAATCAAAGTATAATCAAGATGAGCTTGTATCAATATATAATTACATGCTTTCGCAATCACAAAATCCTGAGGTGCTTATGTATCTCATAAGATGTTGTGATGAATACAGAAATCCTTCGACTCTTGAATATTTGGCTGATGTCCTCCTGTTGAAAAATTTTATCGGGGCTGATGAAAATCTTAAAGAAAAATTTTTAAATGTGCGTATTATGTGTGCAAAAGCTATGGGAAATTATAAGAACACATCTGTTGTAACTTCACTTCTATATTGTCTGAATAATAAAAACGAGAATTACAGAGTGCGCCTTGCATGTGCCGATGCATTAGGACGAATAGGGGATAAATATGCGGTTGTACCATTAATTGAAGTCGTAAAGGATGAAGAAGAAAAATCTGTTTATTTGCGTGAAGGTGCAGCTTGTGCTTTGGGACTAATTGGCGATACGCGTGCAATTGATCCTCTTGTTTCAATACTGGAGGCAAAGCAGGGCATTATGGATAAATTTTCATTTTTAAAAGAGCGTGCAATAGAGGCACTTAATCGAATGGGAATTGGTGAAAATGACAAAGCATTTAAGGCAATAAGATCTTCTTTAGCTGATGAATCCCCACAGGTTAGAATTGAAGCAATTGAAGCACTGATGGACAGTGAACATTCGGAATCTTATGATATAATAAAAAATGTACTTGATAATGATAGTGATGAAGAAGTAAAGAAAAATGCTCTCATTGCATTGTATAATCTTTCGGACAGAAGTATTCTTGATGAAGTTATTTCTTCTTCAAAATATTCCGATAAATTAAAAATGTCAGCAGTAGAAATAATAAATGAATATGAAAGTGAAGATGTAAATGACTAAATCAATAATCTTATTATCAGGTGGTTTGGATTCTCTGGTAAGTTTGGGACTTACAAAAGAAAAACTAGATGTTGAACTTGCCCTGACGTTTGATTATGGACAAAAGTCAGCCTCAAGTGAAATTGAAGCATCTTTAAAAATATGTAAATATTACGATGTTAAACATAAAGTTATAAAATTAGATTTCCTTAAAGAAATCACTCAAACCGCTTTGGTTTCGAATAAAGAATTGCCTGCAGGAGAATCACTTGAAGATGAAGAGCAAAGTGCTAAATCAGTTTGGGTTCCAAACAGAAATGGTTTATTTTTAAATATTGCGGGGAGTTTTGCTGATTCATATAATTATGAAAACATAATAATAGGTGCTAATAAAGAAGAGGCAAAGACTTTCCCGGATAATACATCAGAATTTATCGAATCCGTTAACGGGGAATTTAAATTTTCAACTATGGTACATCCAAAAGTTATTGTGCCCTTGATAAATTATACCAAGAATGATATAGTCATGTTGGCTTTGTCGAATAATATTCCTCTTGAGTTAACAATGAGCTGTTATCAAGGCGGAGAAAGGCATTGCGGGGCGTGTGAATCTTGCGTAAGGTTAAGGCATGCTCTTGAAGCAAATAATGCAAATGATTATATCGAAAAATTATTTGGTTAGGATATGAAAACATTATTTACAGATAACGAAATTAAATATATCGGTTCTCAGCTGCAACCGCATTGGATATACAAAAATTTTAATATTCAGGGTGATGCTATTGTGGCGTTTTGCGGAGAATGTGATGTACATTTGTCAGAAATGGTTGATATTGAGGACGTAATTAACAATGAACCGATATATAGTAAATATATGCTGAGTTTTATAACCGAGCAGTTTAATGTCGAACTTGTTGAAGGCGTTTTCAGACAAAGATTATTAATCTGTGTTATTAAGGAAGCTTTGGAAAACAGGGGATTTACCGTAAAAAGAGATGGAGACGATTTATTTATAAATAAC
>CACXAK010000066.1 GCA_902765655.1 uncultured bacterium
AAATGTATAAAGAACATATCATCAATATTATCCCCGATTTTATCCGTAAAAAATACGGTATTATGGATAAAAAAGAGGCAGTAAAACAAGTGCACTTCCCTGATTCAATGGAACTTTTGGAGCAGGCAAGATTTTCACTGATATTCGAAGAATTATTTTTGATTCAGCTAAAACTTATCCGAATCAGAGAAGCTACAGCAAAAAATACCCCGTCATATGCGCTTAAAGTACATTCAGACGGACTTGTACAAAAATTTATAAAGAGTTTGCCTTTTGAATTAACATCAGGTCAAAAACGTGCAATCAACGAGATTTTAAACGATATGAATTCTGACGCTCCAATGCAGCGATTACTACAAGGAGATGTCGGGAGCGGGAAAACGGTTGTAGCAACCATTATGCTTCTTGCCGCTATCGAAAACGGGTTTCAGGGAGCTTTTATGGCCCCGACAGAAATTCTCGCACAACAGCATTATAATAATCTGGTTCAGTGGCTTACTCCGCTTGGATTAAGCGTCGGACTGTTTATGGGTTCACAGGGTAAAAAAATCCGTAATGAATTTGAAACATCTCTTCGCAACGGGCAAATAAATATTGCCGTAGGAACACACGCTTTGATTCAGGATAACATTGATTTTAATAATCTTGGGGCAATAGTGGTAGATGAACAGCACCGATTTGGAGTTCGGCAGAGAAACATTCTCAAGAAAAAATCTCAAAACCCGCAAATGCTCACTATGACAGCGACCCCGATTCCGAGGACTCTTGCTTTGACAGTGCACGGAGATTTGGATTTGACAATTATAGATGAACTCCCCAAAGGCAGAAAGCCGATTAAGACTTATCTTACCGGCTCACATAAAAGAGTCTGGGAACTTGTAAAAGAACAAATTGATCAGGGAAGACAGGCATACATTGTTTATCCGTTAATTGATGAGAGTGAAACATTATCTGCCAAAGCTGCGACAGAAGAAGCAAAAAAACTGAAAGAAACAACCTTTGCAGATTACAAAATCGGACTCTTGCACGGAAAATTAAAGCCGGATGAAAAGGATTCCGTTATGAACGATTTCAAAGAAGGGAAATATGATATTTTAGTTTCGACAACAGTAGTTGAAGTCGGAGTTGATGTCCCTAATGCGACAGTCATGGTGATAGAAAACGCAGAACGGTTTGGGCTTTCACAGCTTCACCAATTAAGAGGCCGTGTAGGCAGAAGCGATTTACAGTCTTATTGTATTCTTATAACATCATCAAGAAAACCGGAAACAATGGACCGTCTTGGGATTATGACTCAAACGAACGACGGTTTTGTAATTGCGGAAAAAGATTTACAGCTTCGCGGCCCAGGTGAATTTTTAGGAACAAGACAAAGCGGTCTGCCTGACTTGATTATCTCAGATATAATCAGAGATGCCAAAATTCTTGAACTTGCGAGGAACGAAGCCATTGATTTTGTAAAAACACAAGATATTGAAAAATATCCTGCTCTGCAAACCGTAACTTCTCTTGAAATGTTTACGGGACTTGATATTTAAACAAATTGTGAACAAATGTTACAAAAAACATCATCTCTGAAATTTGACTTTTTCAAAATACTTTATAGACATGAGAGAGTTAAAAATAAGGAGACGAGATTATGGCATTTTTAGCATTAGCAAGTCAAAAAAGTTTATTAAACTTGCAGAAAAACTTTTTACAGTTACAGTACACATCAATTATGAATCAGGTACAAGCTGCAGAATCACAGATGGCTGCAATTAAAAAACAGCACAAAGGCGAAACAGATTATGATGAATCTGAAGATGCAACTTATTTGTACTTTGAACAACTTGATGAACAATTAAGTTCTGAAAAAGACTCAATTGATACTCAAATGACTGCCATTGAAAACGAAATTTCTTCATTAAAAACACTTGTAAACAACAACGTAAAATCAAGCTGCACATTGAACTTAGCATCAGGCGGTTAATCTTAGCTGATATTTACTACAAGGTTTTTTCGAACAGTTCCACCGTGTTGAGCATCAGTGATGCGATAGTCATAGGACCAACACCTCCGGGAACAGGTGATATGTACGATGCGATTTTTGAAGATGAATCAAAATCTACGTCTCCACGCAACTTGCCTGATTCATCTTTAAAAATTCCAACATCAACAACCACACAATCAGATTTTAACATTTCCCCTTTTATAATATTTTTTCCCACTGCTGAAATTAGGATATCAGCAGTTTTTGTTATTTGCGCAAGATTTTTTGTATACGAATGGCAAACAGTGACTGTCGCATTTCTGTTTAGAAGCATTTGCGACATCGGACGACCGACAATATTTGAACGACCGACAACTACGGCATGTTTACCCTCAATATCAATTCCATATTCATCCAGTAAAAGTAATATCCCCTTTGGAGTACAAGGATAAACACATGGCACTTCTCCCGAAAAAAGTTTGCCGAAATTATAAGGTGTAAAACCATCAACATCTTTTTGAGGCGAAATAGCATTTATAATATTTTCTTTTGAAATATGTTCAGGTAAAGGCAACTGAACAAGTATTGCATGAACTGATCCATCATTATTCAGTTCATTAATCTTATCAATTATAATTTTTTCTTCTGTATCCGACGGATAATTTATAACTTCCGATGTAATCCCGATTTTTTGAGCACATTTTTGTTTATTGCCGACATAAATTTGACTTGCAGCATCGTCCCCTACCAAAATTACAACCAACTTCGGCTTTTTATCATAAGAAGATATTTTTATGTGCAAATCTTCTAATATTTTATCTCTTAACTTTTTCCCATCCAAAATAATTGCCATAAAAAAATTATAACATAAATTTTGATAAGTAAACAAAACCGCCGCATCTTAAAAAGATGCGACGGTTTATATATTTTCATCATTAAATTTACTTATTCATTGCCTGAGCAACAGCAACAGCACATGCAACAGTTGCACCTACCATCGGGTTATTACCCATACCAATAACGCCCATCATTTCTACGTGAGCAGGAACTGATGATGAACCTGCAAACTGAGCATCACCATGCATTCTTCCCATAGTATCAGTCATACCATAAGAAGCAGGGCCTGCAGCAACGTTATCAGGGTGCAATGTACGACCTGTACCGCCACCTGATGCTACTGAGAAATATTTTCTGCCATTTTCAATAGCCCATTTTTTGTAGGTACCTGCAACAGGGTGCTGGAATCTTGTCGGGTTAGTTGAGTTCCCTGTAATCGAAACATCAACACCTTCTTTAATCATAATTGCAACACCTTCTGATACGTCATCAGCACCGTAGCATTTAACTTTTGCTCTTTCGCCGTCTGAGAACGGAGTTTCCTTAACGACTTTTAATTCGCCTGTTTTGTAATCATATTCGGTTTCAACATAAGTAAAACCGTTGATTCTTGAAATTACATAAGCAGCGTCTTTACCTAACCCGTTTAAGATAACTCTTAATGGTTCTTTTCTTACTTTATCAGCATTTCTTGCAATACCGATAGCACCTTCAGCTGCTGCAAATGATTCGTGACCAGCTAAGAAACAGAAGCATTTTGTTTCTTCTCTTAAAAGCATCGCACCCAAATTCCCGTGACCGATACCAACCTGACGTCTGTCACCAACTGAACCCGGAACTGCAAATGCCTGCAAACCTAAACCGATTGCTTCAGCAGCATCAGCTGCGTTTGTAATACCTTTTTTGATTGCAATTGCAACACCTAAAGTATAAGCCCAAGATGCGTTATCAAACGCGATGGGTTGAATTCCTTTAACGATGGCATCAACATCAATGCCTTTTGATAAACATAATTCGCGAGCATCTTCCAAAGAATTGAAACCATATTCAGGTAAAACTTTTTTCAGAGTAGCTTCACGTCTATCTTGTCCTTCAAATTTTACTGTCATTTTTTTATTCCTTCTTTTTTTATTATTAATGTAAAAAAGTTACTATGGCTCTAAGGCACTATGGCACTGAGAAAATATATTAAATTTTTAAAACTAAAATCCTATTGCCTTACTGCCTTAGTATCTTAGTGCCTTTATTATATCTATTCTTCTCTCGGATCAATATATTTTACAGCATCAGCAAATCTGCCGTAAGTACCGATATTTTTCTTGAATGCTTCGCCCGGCTCAACACCTTTTTTGATAGCATCCATAACTTTGCCAAGATTTACGAACTGGTAACCGATAACTTCATTATTTTTATCTAAACCAAGTTTAAGAATATAACCTTCAGTTAGCTGAAGATATCTTACACCTTTTTGAGCAGTTGAGTGAATTGTACCGCACATTGAGCACAACCCTTTACCTAAATCTTCAAGTCCTGCACCAACCGGCAAACCGTTTTCTGAAAATGCTGATTGAGTTCTGCCATAAACAATTTGTAAGAATAACTCTCTCATTGCAACGTTAATAGCGTCACAAACAAGGTCTGTATTCAATGCTTCAAGAATAGTTTTACCCGGAAGGATTTCACCTGCCATAGCTGCAGAGTGAGTCATACCTGAACATCCGATTGTTTCAACCAATGCTTCCTGAATGATTCCGTTTTTAACATTCAAAGTTAATTTGCAAGTCCCCTGTTGAGGCGCACAGCAGCCACAACCATGAGTTAAACCTGAAATGTCTTTAATCTCTTTACATTTAGTCCATTGTCCCTCTTGAGGAATAGGAGCAGGACTACCTTTAACGCCGCGTTTTACGGGGCATTTGTCTAAAATTTCTTGAGTAACTTGTATATTAGTCATTTTTTACTCCCTTCACCTTATATACGCCTAAATTGTAACTTGCTCAAAATTTTCCGTCAAGATAATTGAAATTTTGGGATAAAAATGATAAAGTTATTTCAGAAAGAGGGTATTATATGTTTTACAAAAAAATAAATAAAAACGGTTTTACTTTGGCGGAAGTTTTGCTTGCAGTCGCAATTATCGGTGTCATAGCGGTTTTAACAATTCCCAGCTTACTAAAAAACACTCAGGAAAAAGCCAGAATGGCTCTTTTAAAAGGAACTGTTGCCAATTTATCAAGTGCAGTACAGACAGAAATAACTCGTCACAGAACAACCGAAATACCGTCGACGGATATTTACAAAAATCCTCAGACATTTTTAGAAAGATTTGAACTTGCAAAATCAGGAACACCTTTTGCTACTTCATACAGAAGATACTCTGATGCGAAAGAAACTGAAGATGTTTTAATCCCTGATAATAATTCTGAAGGACAATATTCTGTTTTGCTGAAAAACGGGGTGGGGCTCGGAATTGTAAATGATAAAGAAAATAGCACAACATCAGTCGTTATCGACCTCACAGGAAGTGACAAACCAAATATGGTCGGGGCAGATTATTATATTCTTAAAATTGAATGGTATGAAGATGTAAAAAGCTGGGGAGACGATACAACAGGGATACAGAACTACAATTCTTCCACAAGAGCTGGAGAAGTGTCATCATACAAGATTGGCGGTGTAACAGGCGCAGCACTAAAAACAGAATGTATAAACGGGAATGGGGCTGCATGCTACAGAATGGTAGAATTATCAGGATATGATCCGCAATATTTGGATTAATCCTTATTATATTGATCTCCCTAATATATCGTTATTTTCTTATTTCGCCTTCTATCTTATAAAATTAGTAAACACTACTTCTTCTTCCTGTGGGGGCTCAATCCCTGCTTCTCTGGCTATCTGCTCACATTTCAAATGCCATGCCATATTTTTTGCGAGTATACGCATATTTTGCATACCCTCAAGATCTTTTTTTACCTGATCAGGCGTCTGACCATGAACCATATTCCAATATCTTCCTGATATTATAGGCATCTCAGAAATTGAAAAATATTTGTTTATCTGGTCAAGAGTAGTAGTCGTACCCGAACGTCTTCCGCTTGCAATGGCTGAAGCAGGTTTATGCCTGAACACATCACCTCTTCCTGACATAAATGCGGTGAAAAATACTCTGTCCAAGAATACTGTAATACCTCCGCATGCAGAACCATAATGAACCGGAGTCCCAAATATAAAACCGTCAAAATCTCTGGCATATTCTATAAAATCATTAACCCCATCATTTTTGATTGCACATCTGCCAATCTTTGAACACGCAAAACAACCCATGCAAGGAGTAAGCGGCTTCATACCAATTTGGTAAATCTTAGATTCTATTCCCTCCTTTTTCAGCGTTTTTGAAATCTCTTTCAACGCCGTGTATGTACATCCCTTTTCGTGCGGGGAACCGTTAAATAACAATACTTTCAACACTCTCTCCTTTAAATAAACCTGTTTTATATACTGCACACAATATGCTGCCGATTTTTCCATTATATCATTGCTTTGCATAATATCAAAAACTTTACAGCTTCTTAAAAATATTATTAACGTAAATTACTAAAATTATTTACTTTTAGAACCAAAGCAGGTAAAATTTTCATATAAAATAGATAAAGGAGTTATTATGTCAGAAATAAATTT
>CACXAK010000067.1 GCA_902765655.1 uncultured bacterium
ATGTAATGTAAATTATAATAAAGAAAGCTGGTCTGTTCAACTCTAAGGATTTTAACCCCTTTATTTGAGGATGCCGTTTCTAAAAATGTGCTTAAAAACACTGACAGAAACTATTTTCAGGTATTTTCTGTAGCCGGTGCTCCGCAATCAGTTGCTTTTAACTGCCCACGGCTTTTAAAAAGCTATGATTTAAGCTTAGAAAGTGATATAAATAAAGCAAAAAAAGAAGCAAAAGACGCAATAGAAAGAATTGCTAAATTTTGCAATATTTATTTGCCCGGCTTTGAGAATGCTTATGTCTCAAATATAGCAGATATGCTTGGTATAAGAGCTTTTAGAAGAATAAAAGGGAAGTATATTTATACAATAGATGACCTGCGCAGCGGCAAAAAATTTGATAATCCGGCAGTAATTTCTAATTACCCCGTCGATATACATTCAAAGGATAAAAATTCGTCTGTACTTGAAATGACAGGCGAGTATCAATTACCGATAGAATCCCTTATGTCTGCTGATTATGACAATTTATATGTTGCAGGGAGGTGCTTGAGTGCTGATGAAATGGCACAGGGGGCATTACGTGTTCAGTCGAGTTGTTTTTCAATGGGCGAAGCGGTCGCAAAGCATATTTACAAAATACTAACAAGATCTTGATATTTTATTGCACAATATTTGCATCGCGTTCAACAACGGATCTATTGTCGGTGAATATGCAGGAGAATATGTTAAATCGTTCCGGCTAAACTGTTCAACGGTCAGATGACCTATAAGACCGGATGTTACTGTATTTACTCTTTTATCAGCTCCAATAGAGCCGACAGCTTGTGCTCCAAGTAAAAGTCCCGTAATCTTATCAGCAACAACTTTTAATGTAATTTCGCCTGTTTCAGGCATATAAGCCACTTTATCGTATTTATTAACAACAACTGATACCGGTTTAAAGCCGATTTTTTGTGCTTGTTTTTCTGTCAGACCTGTCATTGCAATTGTTGTATTCAGACATCTTGTAACCATTGAGCCCAATACTCCTTCAAATTCACAATATACCCCTGCAGCGTTCATTGCAGCGCATCTTCCCTCTTTATTTGCAGTTGACCCAAGAGGTATCCAAACTTTTTGCCCTGATACAATGTGTGTTTTTTCTGCGCAATCTCCGCAAGCATATATATTTTCAATAGATGTCCGCATTAACTTATTTACTTTGATTGCACCGGTTTCACCAATTTCTATACCTGCGTCTTTAGCTAATTCCGAATTGGGTTTTACTCCTGCACAAATTACGATAAAATCACATTTAATTTTTGTATCATCATTGAGAATAACCTCATTTGCTGTTTTATTATCACCGACAAATTCTTTTATTTCACTGTTAAAATGAAACATAAAATTTTTATTGTCAATTTTATTCAATCTGTTCATTACTGCATTAGACATTTCATTATCAAGTACGGACATTACAGCAGGATTATGGTCAACCAAATGGGTAAATACACCATTTCTTGAAAATGACTCTAAAAGCTCTATTCCTATGTAACCACCGCCTAAAATAACTGCTGTTTTTGATTCAAGCATAATGTTTCTTATGGCTATTGCATCTTCAATTGTTCTTACAGTATATATATTAGAAAAGCTATTCAAGCCCTTAATATCGGGGATATACGGACGTGCACCTGTTGCTATAATCAATTTATCATAAGCTACAAGTTCGGCTTTCCCCGGTTGAGAAACCAATATATCTTTTTGCTCAGGCAAAATTTTTACAACATTTGAATTTAAATGTACTTCAATTCCTGATTTATTAAATTCTTCCACAGAACGCACCAAAAGAGTACGATAGTCTGTAAAATTCCCTTGTATATAATAAGGAATACCACATGAGGAATATGACACATTTGAATCTTTCGTATAAATTTTAACTGCTGCGTCAGGTAGTAACCTTTTTACTTTTGCAGCCGCTTTTGCGCCTGCAGCTACACCGCCTATTATTACAATATTCATATAATGAGATTTAAAACATTTTTATGAATATTTCATTCGACAATTGATTAGTTTACACCATAGGTATTTAAAATGACTTCTTTCATAAACTCAGCATAAGAATCTGTGTCTGACTTGTTATCGCGTGCTTCGTTTAAAAGATTAGTAAATTCAATAATAATTCTTTTTTTAAGTAGTTCATCATACATAATACACATGCCCCGTATTAACTTCACATGTACATATACGGAATATTATTTTAAAACTTTAATTAAATTAATTTTTGTAAACAATTTATATACAAATATCGAAATTATTAAAGAAAATATTTAAACAGTACGTATATGTATAATATTGCAAATTTGAAAGGTATTTTATATGAGCTTAGAACGCTTAGATATTAAAGGTATCAGAGTAGATAAGGCAAATTTTACCGAAACACAAGCCGGTAAAAATCTTAATGAAGTTGTCTCAATTAATTTTAAAAAAATTAACCAAAAAATTGACGCTGCAGATTTAAAAAAAGACGATATAACGGCACTTTTAGAAAAATATGGGCAGGACAGCAGTAAAAAAAACCGGAAGAATATAAGTTCTTTTGAGTTTGACAATAATAAAAACACTTTGACTATAAACTATAAAGATTCGAATTTAAAGAAAATAATAAACGAAGACTTATCTTATCAGACAATTCAGAAAAATACAAATAAATCAGGAGCAGAAGAAGTAATTTCTTTTTATAATGCTGATAATACACTATCAAAAGAAAATATAATAACAGATAATTCATCAGTTGAAATATTATTTGATAAAAATAAAAAGAAATACCAAACAACTGAGTTCGACAAAAATAAAAATACAACAACTGTTATAAAATTTGATGAAAGCGAAAATCCTGAGTTTAAATCGGTTACATGTGGTTCAACTATATCTCTATTCGATTTTAAAGGTGAAAACAATTCAGAAAGGATATTAGAAAAGACAGAAAACAAAGGATTACCTATTGAGAAAAGAGAATCATATACGTACAGAGATGATGGGTATGTTGAAATAAGAACATATAGTTCATCTTTGGATGCTGGTAATAATAGTCCCGACAATACCAGCACAAAATCAGCAGAATTAAATACTGATAACAATGTAAAAAATGATAACTCGGATAATGCGTCTGCTACCCAAAATTGTACAGTACAATGTTGTTCAATGGATAATTTTGATCCAAAAACAGGAGATGTAAAAGATAAAGACAAATTAGTAACAGAAAAAGAAGATAATGGAGATGCGACAAAAAATTCAGATAACGATACAGAGTCCAAAAAAGTGTCTGATAATAACGAAAAAAGCGTATCAACAGAGCAAAAAGGCAATAATGAAAATATAACAAAAGAAAATAATACTGTGAATGAACAGACAAATAATGAAACTTCAAAATCAGATAAAGAGACAAAGAAAAGTAATAATGATACTAATAACGACACAAAAACACCTGAAGTAAAAACTACGGAAAATACAAAACCTCAAACTAATAACCCCGATGATGTAAACTTAGGAGTTTCAGCAAATAATACAACTAATCCAACAAAAAGTTTTAATAAAAGCAATGAGGTATTAACTGAAACTTCTAAAAATTCAAATACGCAGCCACATCAACAAGATATAACAAATGCGGGAAGAGATAATTCAATAGTACAAAACAATCGGACTACAAATGTTTCTGTCAGTTCAAGCAATGAAAGAATTGAAAAGATTTTGTCCAAAGCAAGCATTTCTCTTGAAAATTTTATTGAACGATATGCTTCAGAGCAAAATATTCCACCTGCCAAAGTAAGAGAACTAATAGGGTTGGGCGGGAATAAAATAAATTTAATTAAACACATTAATGCATCGAATTTTAACAGTGTTTCTGATCAAATTAATAATTTAGAAAGACTTTTGGATAATGCAGTAATAAATATTGAAGATATAAGAATTGCAATATCAAATATTAATGAAATTATATTTAACAAAAATAAATATACCCCAATTTCTGAACCAATCGAAATTTCCGATATTACAAAAATTTCAGCCCAAACAGGAATAAAAGCATCTGAAATAAGCAGCGTATTAAACAACTTAAAAAATAATGACAGTATAATTGTAAACTTTAATTCCAAAACAGACGGAATATACGAAAACAGAATATACAGGTTAGACAAATCTGCTGATGGAGTTGTTACATTAACTGAATTAAAACTCACAGAAGAAACAAAAGTAAACACAAACACAATTTCGCAACATAAAATACAAGATTATCATGACAATATGGAATATGGGACTACAGACATAAAACAGGTCAGGTTAGAACTCCGATCTTTTGTCCCCCCTGAACTTCGCGCTGAATTTGACAAATGTAAAAGTGTTGAAGAATTTAAGAATTTCATTGAAAAACACTCAATAAAAGCTAATAAATACACTAAAGAAGAAAGTGTAAGACAAAATATAACTGATTCTGACCTTAAATTTAAATACATATTTAACGACGGAATTCTAAGGAAAGTACCGATAAACAAAATAACAGCTGAAAATAATCCGGTCGAAGAGTTAAGACTTGACGTAATCGCAGATAAAGAAATGCTTAACGAAATTGTCAATCTAATGACAAAAGGAGCATATAAGGGGAAAAACGGTAAAATTGTTAAAATTAAGACACAAAATATGATAATGAAAACAGCATCATCTGTTGACAGTTGGGCATCTAATAATGAACCTTTAATAATTCAATTTGACGAAAAAGTTTCTAAAGAACTTGAACAGGCAATAAGAGAAATTGCAAGCAAATATCTTCGCAAAAAAACTCATAACAATATACTAGACGAAAAAGATAATGTCCTTATTCCACAAAATGTTGTAACTGCTGATGCGGAAAAAAATGAAAAAATCATACAAATATTGAACGGACTTGGGATTCCAAATGCTCAAACAATTGCTTTTATTGCGTCTATGGCATATATTTCATCTGATGGAATAAGAAAAACATCTGTAAATAAAAATTCAAATGAAACGGAACTATCATTTGCGCAAACAGTAAACATGAAAGACAGTGTCGATTAAATTATTTTTCATTGTAAACTACTTTTTTACGTAAATTCCATTGAATAAGGGTTAGTATAAGAATTATTGTAAACAGTACATAAGCAATTGCACTTGCTTTACCTACATTAAAGTATTCAAATGCATTTTTATAAATTGCATATACAAGCACGTTTGTAGAGTCAAACGGGCCTCCTTCAGTCATCAGATATATCAGATCAAACACCTGAAACGAACTGATAGCGGTAATGATGATAACAAAAAATATTGTCGGCGATAAAAGAGGTACAGTAATATTTTTAAAGGTTTGCACTGGATTTGCACCATCAATTCTTGCTGCTTCAAAAAGATTTTGTGAAATATTTGAAAATCCTGATAAAAATATTATCATATTATAGCCTATTAACTTCCAAACAGATACAATAATTAAAGCGGGCATAGCAAAATTTGAATCATAAAGCCAATTTATGTGAATGTGCAAAATCTGACTCAAAAAACCGATATTGGGATCAAATATCCAAGCCCAAACTATACCTATAACAACCATAGGAGTAATAAAAGGCAAAAAATACGCGCTTTTAAAAAATTCTGAACCACTGATTTTAGCATTTAATATAGATGCTAAAACTAATGGTATAACTACTCCTAACACCGAAACAGACAAAGCAAAAATAATTGTATTTGACAATATTTTATAAAACAAATTGTCATTAAACAAAGCTTTATAATTATCAAATCCGACAAACTGAACTGAATTTAATAAATCCCATTTTGTAAAACTTAAGCCAAATGAACAAAAGATAGGAATAATTATAAATATCAAAATCCCCAACATAGCAGGTAATATAAACAATAACCCGCATGATTTATCGCTATTAAAAATTTTATTTAATACTGCTTTCATGGTATGCTAATATTATAGATAAAGGGGATATAATATGCAAAAATATGAACACGCATTCGGAAAGAATGACATTAGAGGAATTTACGGAGAAGATATTACAGAAGAACAGTTTTATAATATTGGTTTAGGATATATTAGCTGGCTGACAAAGCAAAACGGCAAACTTCCTTATGAACTTAGAATAAGTGTTTGTATGGATGCAAGACTTCATTCAAATTCCCTGAAACAAGCTTTAATCAGCGGTTTGATTGATGCAGGGGTAAAACATATTGAAGATTACGGAATTGCACCGTCACCAATCGGATATTATTCTGAATTTGCGCATAACTTAGACGGAGCAATGGTAATTACTGCAAGTCATAATCCGAGTGAATATAACGGCTTAAAAATGACTTATAACCACCAGACATTAAATGAATCACAAATAAAAGAAGTTAAAGAAGAAACATTTAAACTATGGAAAGAGTTTAATTCTCATTCAGCAGCAATAAATTTTAATGATTTAAACGGAACAGGCGGGGTTGTAGGGCCTGAACTATACAGGCAAATCGGCTGCGAAGTTATTGAGCTATATTCCGAACCGGACGGAAGATTCCCAAATCACCACCCAAATCCAAGTGTTTTTTCAACATTAAAGGATTTATGTAAACGGGTAACTGATGAAAAAGCTGATTTGGGTATAGCTTTTGACGGTGATTCTGACAGAATCGGCGTAGTTGATACAAAAGGGAACCCAATGACAGGGGATAAATTACTTTTAATCTACGCTCTTGATATAATCAATAGTTTAGGCGCAGATGTAAATGTTGTTTCTGAGGTTAAATGTTCTCAGGTTCTTTATGACAAAATAAACGAAACAGGTGCACACGCAATTATGTGTAAAACAGGTCACGGCTACATAAAAGAGAAAATGAAAGAAACAAAAGCTTTGCTTGGCGGTGAAATGAGTGGTCATACATTTTTTAAAGACAGATATTACGGTTTTGATGATGCTGTTTATGCAGGATGCAGAATGATAGAAATTGTTTCAAAAAACAAAATAACAAATCCTGATTTCAGAATTGAACAACTTCTTAAACCGTTTGATGAGGTTTATACAAGTTCTGAGGTACGTTATCCGTGCCCAAACGAGCTTAAAAAATCAACACTTGAATATGTAAAAGAACAAGTAAAAAACAATCCTGATATGTTTGGCTCCAAAATTGAAGATATTGTCACTTTAGACGGCATGAGAATCGTTTTTAAGGGCGGTTTTGCATTAATCAGACAAAGTAATACCGAGCCGGTGTTTACTCTCAGATTTGAGGCAAATAACGAGGATGAGTGCAACAGATTTAAAAATGTAATGATTAGCTGCCTTGATGCTTTTCTAAAGTTGAATGCATAGGAACTTAGAATGAAAGACGAATATATACAAAAATATAACGAGTTTTACAGAGATTGTGCTTGTTCTCTTGTTGAAAAGCATAATAACGAAAGAAAAATAAGATTAAAAGAGATATTTAAAAATTATGCTATTGTGCTAGGTATTTCTTTTTTTATAATATTATGGACCGTATGGACATTTTCTTTTGGTTCAAAAAAGGTTGCAGCAGTAATTATTATTCTCGGGCTGCCGATATTTGGTATAATCAAGCAATATATTAATCCTGCAAAAAGTTCGGAAAATGAATTTAAAAAATTATTCATAAACAAATTCTTATCAATATTTGGCACTTTTGAGTGGAAACAAGGTGTATTCAATGCTAATCGAACAGCTCAAAATGATTCGGTTATTTTCCCCCAAAATTTTTTGCTTACTTATGACGATATCATATATGGTTGGTATAATGATGAATTTGAATTGGCAATACAGGAATGCAAATCCGAGAGGAATTCGTTTTTAACAGTATTACCGCTATTAATTCCGACAATAGGATGCCTTCTGTTTTCAGTATTAATAGGACTTTTTATTTTATGTATTTTAACATCTGTTTTTGGAGGAATAAGCGGTTCTGCAGCAAATATTGTTTTTGGGGCAATAATTTTTTTAGTATTATTTATGTTTTTTAAGATTCTGCAAATGGTGTGGTCAAGTATAAATAAGGGAAATTTTGAGGGTTTGGTTATTGAATGTGCAATGCCTAAAAAATTCTCAGGACTTACATATTTTTATGAATCAAATCCTTATACAAATAAAAATGTATCAAGAGAATATGAAAATAGTATGCAAAAGATTATTCTCGAAGATATTGAATTTAACAAGTCATATAATGTCTTCGCAGATAACCAGACTGAAGCTCGATACATATTGACTACGGCATTTATTCAGAGATTAAACAATATAAAAAATATTTTTAATGCGAAATATATAAGAGCCGAATTTAAAAATAATAAAATGACTATGTTAATACAAACCGGAAAGGATATGTTTTATTTTAATCAATATAAAGAATTAACCAAAAACGATTTCGACAGAGTTTTTGACGAATTTTGTTCACTTTTTGAAATGGTAGAGCACTTAAAACTAAACATCAAAACAGGGTTGTAATTATTTTGTATATTCGCTGTATTGTGCTGCTTCTTTGCGCCATTCTTCTTCGCTTATTGAAAATGCATGACTCCAAAATTTTTCAAGCGCATAATTTTCGCGTTCTTCCTTGTGAAGAATATGGACAACAACATCGCCATAATCAAGCAAATTCCAACGATTTTTCTGGTCATTTTCGTTTCTTACAGGTAATCTTGAGAAAAACTTTTTAATTTTTTCCTTTACTGTTTCCATAAGTGCCTTAACCTGTGGAGTTGAATCTCCTGAAACTATAACAAAATAGTCAGCCAATGAGGATACATGGCTTATATTTAAAATTGTTATATCCTTTCCAAGTTTGTCATCAAGGATTTGGGCAATTATACATGCTAATTTATGTGAATTTAGCTCTTTTTCTTCCATTAAATGTTCCTTACAGCTACTCAATCATATCAACACGCTTTTTATGACGACCGCCTTCAAAACCGGTTTTTAACCACACATCAACAATATCCAGTGCAAGGTGTTCTCCTACAACTCTTGAACCAAGACACAAAACATTTGCATTATTATGTGCTCTGGAAACACGGGCCGAATATGTATCTCCGCATAATGCAGCTCTTATTCCGTGAACTTTATTGGCAACTATTGACATTCCAATACCGGTTCCGCAAACCAAAATACCTCTGTTCGCATCATTATGAATAACTTTTTCACAAACTTTTCTTGCTATAACAGGATAATCACAAGATTCAGGAGTGTATGTTCCCAAATCTTCAAATTCAATTCCTCTGTATTTTAAATAGTCTATAATTGTTTCTTTATAGTGTAAACCTGCGTGGTCACAACCAATAGCAACTTTTAAATTTTCCATTAGTAACTCCTCAATAAAATATAAGACTTTATATGTCTATTTTACATATTTTTTAACAAAATGTAAATACCAAAAATAAAAAAGAGGCATTATGCCTCTTGTAATGGAGTTTAATACTGTGTAAAAATTTTATACTATGACGAACCGACAAGCTGAAGTGCTTGTTGCAGTAAATCTTTATTAGATGAAATAATTTTGTTTACAACTTCCATTTGTTGTTTTGCCATCTGATAATATGAGATATTAGCCTTTAAATCAGCATTAGACAACTCTAAAAGCCCTGAACGAATTTCACCGACTCCTAAAACCGGCTTCCCTGATTCTTCGGTTTCAAGGAAAAGACCATCTTTATACTCATATAGACCGGAGCAATTATGGAAATTTCTTGTTGTTATTCTATAAAGAGGAACAACTTTTTTACCGCTTTCTGCCTTACCGACAATAGTACCGTCATTTTTTATTTCATATTCATCATATTTACCTAAATATTTACCGTTATTAGGATCAATCCACATTTTTATTGTTGTTGTTGGGATGTCTAATGCTCCACCTTTCATTGCGGTTTCCTGATATAAATCATCGCTTAATGAACGGGTACCCTGCATTATTTCACCTTTGTCGTTCAAAATATATCCTTGGACAGTGTTCCCGTTTTTTGCACGATAAACACCTTCTTTATCAAAGTCAAAATCTCCAAGACGGGTATAAACGCTTTTACCTTCCGCAGTTTTGGTAAGAAAGAACCCTTTACCTTCGATAAATAAATTGTTTTTTGAGGTACCGGGTGTGGATTTCCCTTGACCGTTATTCTTTTCAAAATCATCAATAACTGCACCGTTCAAGAAGGTTTTAAAATTAACCTGTTTTTCACGATAGCCCGGAGTATAAGTGTTAGTCATGTTTTCAGACAAAACATCTATCCAGTTTACGGTTGCGTATTGGGTGTTTAATGCCGTAATAAAAGCATCATTCATACATTATTCTCCTTGTCGTTTTTCTTCTCTTCTTCTTTTATTTTGTTCTTTTGATGCATTGGAATAAGACAATTCACTGTATGGCAATTCCTGTTCATCAAAAGAAGATCTTAAAGAATCAATATTATTTCTCAGGTATTGTTCTACTGCCTTATCACCTGGAATAAACTGAGCAGATACTGCACCGTCTTTACCAACTCTCAAAATAACAGATATATTTTGATCAAAATCGATTCTCAACGGCTGGTTGTTTTCTCTTGCCTCGCTTAAAGCATTTAATAATGCCTGAGATACCTGAACATTTTGTTTAACCTCCGCAACATCAGCGCCATGATTAACCATATTTTGCGCCTGAGCTGTAATTGACTGAACATTTACATTCTCATTTTGCGTAAGATTGATAAAGAAATCAGCATCAGATTCATTCATTTTTAAACTTGATTTTGCATCATT
>CACXAK010000068.1 GCA_902765655.1 uncultured bacterium
TCTTGCTCAAATTACCGGTAATTCTGTTTTAAACAATGTAAAAGATGCATATATTGATTCTGAATTAAAACAACATATCCATTCTACATCAGTTGCCGGTGAAGTTGTTACCGATGGAAGTTTTGGATTTAATATTGGCGGTGCTTTAGGACTTGAACTTATAAAAAACAGAGTATCTGCTATATTAGGTGGAGACAGTAACAATACTCCAACAATAAATTCAACAGGTGATGTCAGAGTAAAAGCCGATTCAATTATAGACGGATTTACTGCAACCGGTGCTCTTAATGCAACGACAACAAGTTTTTCATTCGGTGCAGGTATAGGTGCTATTGTTGATTTGGATAGTAGTGAAATAAAAGCCGAAGTAAATAATGCAAAAATATTAAATTCTAAATCAGTTGAGGTAAAAGCAAATTCAAGTGATAAAAGAGATTTTGTTGCCGCAAATTTAGGCGGAGCCCTTAGCGAAAAGGGCAGTTTCGGTATTTCGGCAAATGGCATTGTAAGTGTTTTAAAATCAGCATTGTAAGTGTTTTAAAATCACAAATTCATGCTCAGGTTTTAAACGGTTCAAACTTAAATTCAAATGAAACTATCAGTATAAATTCAAGTTATACAACTAACTTTAAGGGAATAACAGCCCTTGGTGATGCTGTTCAAAAGGGCGGTGCAATAGGAGCTAACGTTCTTGTAAATCATTTTGAAAATGATGTTTTGTCACAAGTTTCAAATGATTCAATTTTAACTGCGGGTACAAATGTTGGAATTGGTGCAAGAACAGCATCTTCTCTCAATTTAATACCGGCGGCAGTTGCAGTTGCAGGAACGGGTATAGCTGCAGTTGCGGCAGATGTTTCGGTAAACATTATAAAAAATAAAACTAATGCTCTTGCTGAGGCAAAAGAAATTACTGCAACAAGCGGGAATATAACGGTTGTCGCAGATGATGAAACAACATTATTTAACAGAGGCGGAACTCTTGCGGCTTCAAGCCCTAAAACAGCAGTTGATGTATCAGGAGTCGTAAATGTTGATAAAATAGCAAAAACCGTTAACGCACAAATAGGAACAGATGCTCAGGGAGCAAATCAAAGTGTTGTAAAAGCAGAAAACGGAACAGTTTCAGTCAGTGCCGTTTCCACAAACTCATTAGGCGGAACTAAAAATGCAAGCGGTCAATATGACAGAGATGATATAACATCTGAAGCATATCAAAATGCATTATTAACAAAAGATAGTGATGGTAATTTTAACGGAATAAATTATACAAATGGTTTTGGTAATTGGAATATGTTTTATAATCTTGCTGCCGGTTCTGCGGCTACAGTTCCCGGTTCAGTTATTATAAAAAATATTCAAAATGACGTAAATGCGAAAATTTTAAATACTAAACTTACTTCAGATAATATGAATATTACCGCTACGGATTATTCAGTTAAAAATATTGTAGCAGGAGAGATAAGCGGTTCAAAATTTGTTGCGTTAGGCACTCAAGTTTATATTACAAAAGATAACAGTAATACGTTAGGGCTTATTGGCAATAATTCCGATATAACAGTAGCACATACTTTAAATATTACATCTTGGAACAGAAAAGATAATAAATTGGTCTTTGCGGCTGCAGGTGGTGCAGGTAAAGCTTCGATAGAAACAAATGTTCTTAAAAATACAATAAAAGATGATACTGTAGCTAAAATAGATACAGCTTCAAAGGTAACGGCAGGTACGTTAAATATTAATACGGAAGAAGATGTCAATGCTTCAAGAGTAGTAGTTGCGGCGGCAGGTTCTGTTAATGTAACAATAGATGTAAGTCCGTTAATTAACTATTATGGTGATGATTCAAATGCGGCAGACAGAAAAGGGAAAATAGTATCTGGGATTTCAAATTCAACAGTAAATAATGCTGCTATAAATATGAATGCCAATACCAACATCCGAACTCAGGATATAGTAGTAGATGCAGGTGGTGCTGCTACAGGTTTTGCAGGGTCAGGTACGGCAATTAAAAATACATATAATACAATTACAAAAGCAGTTATTGATTCAAATTCTACGATAAATAATGCTCAAGATATTAAAATGAATGCAAATTCTGTGTTTGATTCAAGAAACTATGCAATAGGAGCTTCAGGTGTTGGTGTTGGTGCAAATCTTATTGCGAATGTAATCTTAAATGATTTTATATCCAAAACGGAAGCAAGTATTACTGACTCAACGGTAAGTGCAAAATCAATAGAATTAAATACAAATAAAGGCAAAAAAGATAATTTGGTTAATTATGGTATTGCAGGCGGTTTTGCAGCAAAGGGTGTATCTGCTGTTGTAACAACTATATATGATGTATTTAATAATGAATCAATTTCTAAAGTTGCAAATTCAAGTGTAACAACAACTGATAACGGCGGACTTAAATTAGATGCAAATTCCAAAAGAACAATGAAAAATTATGATATAAGCGGATCTGCAGGCATTGTCGGTTTTGGAGGGGCAGCTTCTGCTCTTGTGACTAAAAATGACTCAAAAACATTATCTTATATAGATGCAAAAAACGGAAATGATATAAATATAGCAGGTCAGTTATATCTTAATGCACAAGATACTACCATTGCAGATAACACGCTGGGTGTTGGCGCCGGAGGTGCGGGTGCCGGAATTGCGTGTGTTAATTTATATACCGCTAACAGTCTTGTAAAATCAGAAATTTTATCGCAATCAGGTACAAGTGCGATAAAATCAGGTTCAGCTTATATAAATTCAGAATCAACAAATGCAATAAGAAATCTTGCAGTAGGTGCTGCAGTAGGTTTAGCTGCAATTGCTGCTGATGTTCAACTTGTTAAAATCGGTAAATTCGGTTCAAGTTATACTGAAACTGAACAAGAAAGCCATATAAATAATGCTATTCAAGAAACTAAAAAAGGTTATGATAAAATAGCAACTGAGGAAGAAAAAGCACGTTATAATCCTGAAGCCGATACAACGCAAGCCAAGACCGGTGTTATTGCAAATATAAATGCAAATATGGAAAACTCCGGTGCTTTAGAAATGAATGCTAAAAGCAATATAAAAGGTGTCGATAAGAACGGTAATTTAACGGATACTTTGTATCTTAAGAACGTTGATGTAACGGTTGGCGGTACTACACCTAATGCTGCGGTTAAAAATCTTAAAGTTGCAAGTGATACAAATGCAACTATATCCGGAGGAAACATAACAAGCGGAGATATCAGCATAAATGCAGAATCTAATTCTAATGTTGAAATTTCAAGTACAGGTGTAACTGTTTCTGCTGTGGCACTATCTGGTGGCAGTTCAATATACAAAAACAATTCAAATACGTTGGCTCAAATAGGATCAACCGGCAACAATACAACAATTAATGCTAATAATGTCAGTGTTAATACAAAATCAACAAGTAAATCAGATCTTGTAACACGTGCTGTTGGTGTAAGAGTAGCGGGTATTGCAGGTGTTAATATTCTTGAAAATATTGATAATAACAGCAGTCTTGCAAAAATTACGGGTAACACCAATATTACTGCAAACGGCACTTTATCAACTCATTCAACAATCAACACCGATTTAAAATCAAGACAAAATACCGTAGAAGTAAGCGGAGCTGATATTGCTGCAGTATTCAGGAATGAAACAAATGCATCAACTATATCTAAATCACTAATTGAAGCGGTAAATGGGACTATACAATCAAAGAATATAAATCTTGTATCTGATTACGGAGTAATGAAGGTCGCAAATACGGTTGATTCTACGCAAGTTAAGGGCGTAAATGTTGTTGGGCACGATAAAGCAATTGTAAAAATGAATTCAACCTTTGAGTCAGGTATTAATGCAGGAAGTGCTACAGTTAATAATAGCGCGAATTTAAAAATTGAAACAGCTAAAAAGTCAGGCAGTGAAGGTATAACCGCAACAAATACGCTTGATGAAGTTGTAGCAACTATTGCAAACTTTTTCTCCGGAACTTTTGGTGAAACAAATAATACCGCAAAATCAAATACATATTTGGTTGCAGGGAATAACCAAACAGGTACGTTGACAATTAATTCATATTTGGATTCTCTTGCTAAAACGACTACAGGGACAAGAAAAGGCGGTGCTATTAGTGTAAATTCTGCTTATGCCGAATCTACGGATTTAAGCACCTTGAATTTAACTATTAATGGTACTAATAAAATTATTGGCGGTGCCTCAATTAATGTTATTCATAATGCAACGGCAAGTTCTGACTTAGAAGCTCTTAATGTCGGTGTTGGCGTTCAGGGTCAGCGTGCAAGAGTCAGTGCAACGCAGACGTCAAATACAATTGGTAATATTGCAGGTGATTACAGTGCTAACAGTTCAGATATCAATTTCAATACAAACAGAAATTCTTATATAAGTAAAACAACAAGATCAGGCGGAGCTATAAGTGTTAATGATGCACAGTCTAATAATACTCTTAACGGTGATTCAACGCTGAATATTAATATTTCAAATGCTTCAAACGATTTAAATAACAAAATGACCGTTAAAAACACATCAACAAATACATTTGATATAAAATCAAGAGATACATCCGGCGGTGTAATAAATGTAAGCGTTATAAACGATCATACAACATTAAATACAAAGACTACAACCAATATATCTAATGCAAATATCAAAGCAAAAGATAACGTATCTTTTGAAGTTTCAAATAATACGTTGGTAGATGATACCGGTACGGCTTCAGGCGGTGGCTTTATTGCTGTTCTTAATGATACCTATACAAGAACTTATACATCAGGCGCATATTTGAATTTAACAAATAGTGAAATCCATGCAAATGATATAAAATTAAATGCTCATTCTGATATCAGTGCAAAAAGAAGAAATGAATTTGATTTTAAAGCAGGTGGCGGCGGATTTGTTGCAGTGCCGAAACTTACACTTCATAATTACCTCAATCAGACAAGCGAAATTAATTTAAACAATACAAAACTGTACGCAAAAAATAATGCGGTATTATCTGCTGATACATCCTCATGGTTTAAGGTAAAATCAGATGCTGATGGCAGAGGGTTTGTATCTGTACCAAAAGTTTGGTCATATCTTGATCCTACTTATACGCATAAAATTACATTAGATAGCAGTTCAATTATTGATGCGGCAAATGATGCTGTATTTAATTTCAATTCCAATAATACTTTATCAAGCAAAGTTTCTGCTTATGCTGCGAATTTTGCAGGACCGCCATCGGCATATTCATGGTTAACTTTAAATATAAATAATACATTAGATAATAAAGGTACAATTAAAGCAGGCAATCTTGCCGATATTAATTTTATGACCAAATCTTATAGTGATTTGGCAAACCATATTGATATAGAAAACCGTGCAGCTGTTGCAAAAACTTGGGAAGATGGAAATTTAACAAAGAGAGTAACAAACAAACTGCTGGTGCCAAGTGGTGCTAAAATTATTTCAGATAAGGATATTGAAGTTAGCTATTCAAACGGCAGACACAATTTGGATTCCAGAAAACACTGGAAAACCATATCTTATGCAGTATTTGGGATTCCTATTAAAAATGAAAAAACAACAAACCCAATAAGTAACATTGAAAATGATGAATTAGTGCTTGATGGTATTATGCAAGCAGGAGCAGGCAGCAGCAAAAAAATTACAATAAATAAAGACGGAACCATTAATGAAGAACAATCAATAGGTCTTAATTCTGATGATTACAGTCTTACAGGCGGAGAAATTGTTGATGGTAAAACAATAAAAGACCAAAAACTTAATGATGTAAATTCAAAATTAAATAAGGCAAAATCAGATCTGGAAGAGATTAATAATGAGTTATCAAATTTAGAAAGTTCAAAATTAAGCGAAGAACAAGAAAGAACAAATGCGCAAAATATAGTAGATGATTTTAATGTTTTAATTGATGGCGGTTATATTCTTAAAAATACAAATGTTCCTGAAGGTCAAGAAACAAGCGAATTTGCTAACCTTATTATAAATGACATTAAATCTAAAATTATAGGATCAGGTGGTGACAAATTAACTGAAACACAGTATAGTGCATTTGTTAATGCATATGGAAAAGAAATTGATTCGATATACGAATATAATCAGGCACATCCTGATACTCCAAAAGAATATACTTCTATAAGTAATTTCTTATCAGGGAATACAAGTTTAGGTTTGTCCGGAGCGCAAAAAAATACCGTAATAACGACATATAGTACTGTGGGAAATAATAACCAAAATATGCTGACTCCAAATGGTGATTTCCTGACTTACACTTCTTTTGACGGTGTTAAATATGCGGGCGTTTTAAATCCGACAGTAGTAAACAATGTAAAAACATGTGATGAAGTAAACGGTCTTGCGGATAAGATTAATACATTGAATAGTGATATTAAAGAGATGACAGAAATGATTACTCTTTATAATACTGCTAAATCTTATTATAATACACATATCGCCACTTTAGAAGCTGAAAAAACTGATATTACAAATAAATCTGAATCAGAATTTGCAAGAACGAAAGATACATCCTATTCAATAGTATTTAATGATATTAGTTCACAGGATTCTACTATTAGAATTGATGGTATGACAAATAAATACATTAAAGGCAGCGGCGATTTCGTTGTATCAGAAGGCGGATTGCAAGTTGATAACTATTCAACACGCTCTTTAATATTTAATGATGTTGATTTAGGGAATGCATCAAATGCCGGCTTAGTTATTTACAGAAAAGGTTATTCTGAATTTTTCGGTGATGGTACAAATCAGGCCGTAAATGGTTCTAATGCTTATGAATATAAGTATCCGGAAATGAATTTTGTGTTTACTCCAATTTCTTTCTCTCAGGTTGGATTTCATCAGGAATAGCAAAAGGAATAACAATTAACAATTATTATGATACAGCAAGTCCGTTTGCAGCAAGTCAAAATATTACAAATCCGACACTTGCATCTGATATTAAATTTAACGGTAGTATTGTTTCAAATGATGTTTTCAAAGTATTTAATGATTCAGGTTCTATTTCTTTAAATAACTTTAATGCTGATAATATAAAAGGGGCAGTAAATTTAATATCTACAAAAGGTGATATTGGTTTCACTACTTCAGGGTTGCTGAAATTAAATGAAGGTAACAATATTTTTGCAGGTAATGCAATTAATATTAAAGCAGGTTCTGTAAATTCATCTGCAAATATCACGGCAGGTTATAATAAAGATTTGACTCTTACAATAACGAATGAAATGTTGAATAATCTTGCTTATGATCCTGTAACAGGTGAAAATATCCTTATAAATCTTGGAAATACTCCTTATGCAAATGCGTCA
>CACXAK010000069.1 GCA_902765655.1 uncultured bacterium
TACAGGTGCCTCAAACGGTTTATAGACAAAACTTATGTTTTTCAAATCAGAATCCGAATATATTCCGCCGTTTTTAATAGTACCTTTTATATCTATACGGCCATCAATATTTGTTATGTCATCAATTTGTTTTTGATATTCCGCAGACAATCCGAGTTTACCTTTTATATCATTTAAAGCAGATATATTGAAATTACTAAAATCAAATACCGCATCTTTAATTTGCATTGTGTCATATATATTTGCACCCGTAAAAGACAATGTAAACGGATTACCGCTAAACATTCCTTTTAAACCTTTTGCGTTTATGACAGAATTCTTCACACTGAAATCTCCGCCGTTTACTTTTATAGAATTACCGGAATGCATATTTGATAATATTTTTCCATCAACTATTATTTTGTTATAATCAAGTTTTGATGCGTCAGCAACCCCTTTATATTTCCCGTTAAATGCAACTTCAATTTCGCCTAATTCTTTTTTAAACGGTACGAATAAATCAGGTTTCATCGCATCCCAAAGGTTAATAAGCTTAAATCTGTCTGATGTCGCAACAAGATCCATACTCATATCCTTCGCGGTTCCTTTTACATGCACTTTAGAATCATTCAGGAACCCTGTTATATCGTAATCCGCATTTTTCTTATCAAAATTTACAATTCCATTGACATTTCTGAATGGCAAATGCGTATTCTGAAGAATAGTAGAAGCATTATGCAGAGTTATTTTTCCTTTGGCAAACAAATCTTCATTAAATTTTATCGCTGTTATATCATCTTGCGCTTTACCATATATATTTAAATATAAATCACCGATTCCTTCGGGATTTGTAAACGGCTTCACTACTCTCTGAACTTCGGCTAAATCGGCGGATGAATTAACGACCTTTATCATATCAGGAATATTTTGCCCTTTTGTTTCCGCAAAAACATTTATATCTCCAAATACACTGCATTTTCCGTAAATATTGGTATTTTTACCGTTGATTGTGCCGTTTGCAACTCTGAAAGATACATTACGATCATCAAAAATAATTTCACCCGAAGCATTTCTTAGTTCAAGATTTTTAATCTGATTAAATGAAGCATTTCCATTCCAAAAATTCATTTTCCCAAACAAATGCGGATCAAGCTTTGTACCTGCAGAGCGTACATGAATCGAGCCCAAACCTGTTGCTTTCATAACAGGAACAGGACCTAATTTGAATTTCAACATTTGGTGTAGCGGCATAAGAACAGTTTGAGCAGTAGCAAGACTGACAGAGCCCTCACTTTTAATATCAAGCTCAGAATATTTTGAGCCATCGACTTTTGCAAATCCTTTTACCGAAACCGATTCTTTTTTTGTTATAGGGACAAAAACATTAACTTTCATAATTTGTCCGACAAAATCCAAATCTGTACTTCCGCCTTCAGGCAAAAGCAAATCCTTCCTGACAAGGTGCATATTGCGAAGTTTTACCTTCCCGAAAACATCGGGCATTGCACCATTACCAACAAAATGTAAATTACCTTCTCCCATACCCCACAGAGTTGTTTCTTTGAATTTGTAAAAATCCATTTCAGGAGGCAGATTCCTGAACCACGGTAATATTTTTACGGCATCTTCAAGTTTCGCCGGTTTTACATTTATTTTCAGATCCATAGCAGGTATCTTTTTGCCGGAAGACGCAATTTTACCGTTTACGGAAAAATCAAAATCTTTTGATTTAAGAGTAGTGTTTTTGAAATTCACTCCGTTTGCAATAGTTTCAAAATTTGTATTCAGCGTCAACTTGTCGTGATAAATAATCTGAGAAGGTTTATCTTTACCGATAACTTCAAGTCCTGTTGTCCATAAAGATGTGTTTACAAGTTTATGACCATATTTTGTTACCTGTGTATCAGCTTCAAAATTGACAGTTCCTCTGAGTTCCTGAATTATACCGTTTGTCAAAACAGGAGCGTATGAGGAAATATTGGACAAATCGAAATTTTTAATATTGCCCTTTATTTTTAATTTATCGTCATTAAATCTGTTTAACGGCAAATCAAGCTCTATATCAGCAAAATAAGGGGTAGCATTGTTCTCAACAATAAAATTACCTTTTGTTGCAAATTGAATTTTGTCATCTAAAACAAATTTGGCATTATTCAGATAATCACCTTTTAATGCAAGTTTTTTATTGTTTAACTGATCATCTAAATTGATTTGGTATTCTCCAATATCAAGATAAACTTTTGACACCGTAAAAGGACTATCTTTAGATTCTAATTTTAACGGAATCCCGCCGAGCAAAAATTTCTTATCTTTTGAGAATACGAAATTTGCAACCTCTTTATCTGCAAAGATATGAGCAATCTCTACTTTTTTAAATATCAGAGGAAAAAGTTTAAGTTTTACTTTCGGGTTATCAATTGATAATGCTTTTGAACCATCTTTTTCCAGTATTGCAATATTATTACTCTTAACCCATACGGAAGGGAAAGAACCCATTGAGAGTTTTGCTTTTCCAAGGTCAATTTTATAACCCGTGTTTTCAAAAACAGATTTTTCTATTTCTGACTTATGTTTTGGCAGGTTTATAACTGCAGGAATTCCCCAAATGTACCCCGCACTTAATACAGCAGCCAACCCTGTTAAGGTTACAATTTTCCAATTTACTCTCATATCATAATTATTATAATATAATTACAAGCTTTAGTGCAATAATATTTACTCATCTAAAATCAGTATTTTTCACATAATATTTGGAAATATGCTTTTTTATGATGGCAATTCGGGCAATAATCAGGGGCAGAGTTTCCTTCGTAAATATACCCACATTCCCTGCATATCCATTTTTGAGATGCAGATTTATTAAATATTGTTTTGTTTTTCAACTCATTATACAACTTCAGAAATCTTTCGGCATGATGTTTTTCCGAATTTATAACGTGTTTAAATGTTGATGCTATCAAATCAAAACCTTCTTCAAGAGCAATTTTTTCAGCATTGGCATAAAGCAGAGTGTATTCTTCTTCCTCTCCACTAATTGCACTTTGTAAGTTTTCTTCAGTTGAACCAAATTCAAAAGGATAAAAAGAATCAACATGTCCTTTTGGGGTATAACCAATGTGCTGATAAAACAACTTTGCATGTTCATACTCATTATGCGCTGTTATTTCAAAAATTTCTGCAATTTGTTCATACCCTTCCTTTTTTGCGGTAGATGCATACATAAGATATCTGTTTCTCGCCATAGATTCTCCTGCAAAAGCATTTATGAGCTGCTGCTCAGTTTTAGAGCCCCTGAAATTTGTCACCATTATGTTCTCCTTTCTGTCGTACATAATACATATTATGAGAATATGTTGTTCATTTTTTCTTTTTGTCTTAAAGCAAAAAGAAAAAACGAACCAAAAAAGAAAAACTCGCAAATTACGGCAATGCCTGATGGCATTGCTCCGCTCACAAACTATTGCAGGTTGTACTTACGTTTTTGTCCTGCGGACAAAATTCAATCAGGCGCCTAATACAACGGCGCCTTTGATAAGGCCCTCGCCCCAACTTCTTTTCCAGAGGTAGTGGGTGACAGCATTTGCGGGGCGTTGTCCTTAGCCCCGCCAAGAGATTTTTGCCGACAGGCAAAAACACATGTTACCGCGGAAGCGATCTGATACCGCCGTAAGGCGGTATTATTCATTGCGTATTTTCTCTTTCTTGGTTCGTTCTTTCTCTTTTCATCGCAAGAAAAGAGAAAGAATGAACATACATATAATATGTATTATGAACAAGCATGTGTTCATAATCAATTGTCCGTTATTTGTCCGTTAGGATAATTTTTTTACTTTTATTCAATGCTTTTTGGGGATTATTTTGAAAAATTCTGCTCACATAATGAATTTATTATGATAGTTAGGAAAATTATGACAGATTTATTGAATTACACAAAAAAAATTGCAAATCGTATCCAATATTACGATGCAATAATAGATTTTTCGGAAGAAACTCATTGGTTTAATCCATTTTATACACCAAAAGAGGTTATGGTAATTTGGACAGACGAGAATGAGCGATTCAATAAATATTAAGAATTCTCAAAAAATGTAGCAAAAAAAATTTTTCTTGTGTATTATAAATTGCATATCCTTTAATTTAATTGGAATTAAACATGCTATCTCTACAAGAAATTGAAAAAGAAAAAATATTTAAGCCGGATTTTAGCTCCAAATCAGGTCGAGAATTACTCGCATTCTATCTTCAGACAAAATTCAAACAAATTTTCTTGTATGACAAAAAACAGGAATCTCCTATAATTAACGCAATTTCACCGGACTTTATAACAAGATTTACAAAGAGAATTATTAATAATCCGGCTAAAAGACTTTTGATAGGGGTAACCGGAGAATCGGCTTCGGGTAAATCAACTATTTGCTCTGAAATTCAAAACGTAATAGGGCAGTTTAACATGCCTGTAACTGTTTTAAGTACAGATAATTATTTTAATGACATATCCGAATTAATAAATAAATACGGTTCATTTGATAACGTAAGAGACAGCGGGTATGACGTTGATGCTCCGTCAAGTTTTCAGCTGGACGTGCTTAGAGAGGATTTAGAATCCCTTTCAGTCGGAATAGATATAAAAGCTCCAATGTATCTGCCTAACGGAACGGGTGTTTCAGTCCCGAATGCTTTTGAAGTAAAATCTCAGAAAATTATTGTTGTAGAAGGTATTGCAACAATGTATGAAGAAGTTAAGGATATTTTTGATATAAAAATTTATGTGGAAACCGAAAATGAGCTTCGCCGTTCAAGATTTATTTCCCGCGCAGTTGAAGAACGCAATCAGGATGAAGAAAATGCCCTGAAACACTGGAATTATATATCAAATGCCGGCGAAAAATATGTTAAGCCGTTTAGAAAAGAAGCAGATTTAGTTTTGAACGGTAATTCTAACTTGAAATACTTTGCTCAAATTTTAGAATATATTTATAACATTACAAATAATTTCGAAAATTAAACTTATTTGGAATATATTATTTTCCCATTGTTTATTATTTTCACAAGCTTACCAGTAAAATCCCGTATAAACTCATTTACATAATTATTTTTCGGGGACGTTTGGGAAATAAATTCCTCAATATGGTGAACAAAAGAACCTCTTTTTTCATTTTTTATAATGCGTCTATACTCCTGATGTTCACTTTTATATGTTTCAATTAAACCATAAGAAGTGTATTCTTTGTGCTGATGAGCTGTTATTTCTTTTTTATCGTTATACTCAAAAGTATCAATATCACGCCCTTTTTCATCGTATCTTGTTACTCTTATAAGATTGTGATTATCATCAAAAGTTTCTTTTACATTATGATTTTTATCAAAACAGTGAATATTTTTATTCCCAAACGACAAAAAATCGGAGTCTATTTTCATATTGCACCTAATTTATATCATACGTAAATTGCAGAAAATTTCCCATAAGATTTTCATTCCATACCTGAACATCTTCAGGGACATCAAGAACCATAGGTGTAAAATTCCATATATATTTTATGCCGGCTTTTACTAAAAACTCCGCTGTACTTTGCGCAAATTGAGCAGGGACAGTCAAAATTGCAATATCAATATAATGCTGCCAGACATAAACAGGCAATTCTTTTACATCAAGAATTTTCTTGTTATTTATCTCTTTCCCGATTTTGTTTATATCGTTATCAAAAAGAGAAACAATATTTAATCCATAGTTTGCAAAATTCCCGTATTTTGCAAGCGCCATTCCCAAATTTCCGGCACCAACAATATATGCTCTTTTGTTTTTTGCAAATCCAAGAGTAGTTTCAATTGATTTCTTTAGTTCCTTAACGATATACCCGACACGGGATTTCCCCGAATTATTCAACAAGCTGATATCTTTGCGAACCTGAGAATCATCAATTCTTAACAACGATGCTATCTGACCGCTGGAAATATATTCTTCTCCTTTGCTAATATAATCATTCAAAATACAATGATACAAAGTTAACCTGTTTATGACTTTATCTGAAATTTGCTTTTTCATAAAATCATTATACATGCTAAAAATCAATGTTTTATTTTAATCGGGAGTATATTCTAACAAATCGGATATTGCGCAATTGAAATAACCACATAATTTATTTAAAGTATTTAGACTTATATTCTTATTTTTAGAATTTCTCAATTTTGAAATAGTAGAACTTCCCAAACCCGTTTGTTTTACAATATCTTCTGCTGAAGTCCTATGTTGCCATATCAAATCATCAAGTTTAACGTATATCATAATTTTATTATAATTTACGTATCACTAAGTTGAAATTATTTATCACTTGTGATAATA
>CACXAK010000070.1 GCA_902765655.1 uncultured bacterium
AGCCGGTGGTTTCGATATCAAAATAGAGGATTTTTTTATCACCATAATCCTCATCAAAATCGTATAATCGTTTGCTATAAAATGTGTATTCTTTAGAAATCATTGGTATCCCTCGCTTATTAATGATAATCTATCATGGATTTGAAAAAAATGCAAATAGAAGTCAATGTGTCAGAAGCCGATATTGGGAAAGTAAAAGAAGGTCAAAAAGCCGAATATACTCTTGACGGTTATCCTGATGCAACTTTTCATGGGGTTGTTACTCAGGTTCGTTTAAATTCTACTACAACATCAAATGTTGTTACTTATACGGTGATCGTAAGTGTTGATAACGAAGATTTAAAATTAAAACCGGGTATGACAGCTAATGTTTCTATTATAACAAGCCAAAACCGAGATGTTTTGTGTGTCCCGTCGGTTGCGCTAAAATATACTCCGGAAACAACAGGACAGAAATACAAAGAACAGGGCGTATGGGTTCTTGAGAAAAATGAGCCCGTAAGAATACCTATAAAAGAAGGTGCAAGTGACGATTCAAATGTTCAGATTATTACAAATAAACTGCAAGTCGGAGATAAAATTATCGTAGGTTCGACCGGTAAAACAGGTAAAGCAGTTCCGTCAGGCAGACGCCGTGGCGGCCCTCCGGGAATGTTTTAATACTAGAGAATAAAAATTATGGAAAACAAAGCAGAAAACTTTGATAAATTATATAATGAAATTTTGCCGGTCCTGCAAAAATATGAATGTTTCAGACGGGCAAAATTTTATAAATGTATATTTATTGAAATCGGGATAATATTGGCTGCAGCAATCATTTACTATTTTGTTTCCCCAAAATTAGATGCGGATACTTCCGGTTTTGTTTTCACGCTTATATTTATATCTGCTATGGCGTGTATCGCATTTTTAATTGCAAATCCTGTTTTAAGTTATAAAGATTTTAAATCAGGTTTAAAGTGTCGTTGCAATAAAATGCTAAAAAAATATTTTGAAGATATCAAATGGGGAAAAAGTGATGTAAATGATTATTTAATTAAAGAAAGTCAATTATTTGCAGAATATAATCGGATATATTATGATGATAAATTTACTGGTAATTACAGAGATATTCCGTATTCTGTAGCAGAAACTAATATGCTGTATATAACAAGCGGGAAACGTAAAATGGTTTTCCCTGTTTTTAAAGGGGTTATTATTAGTTTCTACTCTAATAAGAAAATTAAAGCACATACGTTGATAACCTCAAAAGGGGACAGTAGTATAAGAAATTATAATCCGGCTAATTTATTTATATGTGCATTATTATTACCTGTAATTTTTGCATATTTCAGGGAACCTGAATTGAGACCGATGTCAATAATTTGTTTGATTTCGGTTTTATATATTCTTATTGATTTTTTTATTAAATGGCGTAGATTTAAAGGGGTAAAACTTGAGGATTTAAAATTTGACAAGCGATTCAGCGTTTATTCAAAAGATCAGATAGAAGCAAGATATCTAATTACTCCTGCATTCATGGAAAGATTGAATAATTTGAGAACAGCATTTGGAACTAAAAAAATAAAATGTGCTTTTTTTGATGATCAAATTGTATTTGCTATTTCGACGAATAAAGATTTGTTTGAACTTGGTGATTTCCATCGTTCACTTTTAAATAAAAAGAAAGTAAAAGAATTTTACGATGAGATTATGGCAATATATAATATGATAGATTATTTTAAACTCGATGAAAAAACAGGATTATAATATGAATTTAATAGAAGTACGACATGCAATAAAAACATATTCAACCGGCGAAGAATCGTTTAACGCATTAGACGATGTATCGTTAAGTGTCAAACAGGGTGAATTCGTTGCGATAATGGGAACATCGGGTTCAGGTAAATCTACTTTTATGAATATGCTCGGAACTTTGGATAAACCAAATTCCGGGGAATATTATTTAGACGGGCAAGATATGCTTCATTTGGATTCCGATTCGCTTGCTATGATGCGCTGCGAAAAAATGGGATTTGTTTTTCAGGGATTTAACCTTATTTCAAGAACTTCTGCTTTGGATAATGTTTGTTTGCCTATGATTTATAAAGGTATTCCCGAAAAAGAACGTATAGAACGTGGCAGAAAAGCACTTGAAATTGTCGGTTTAAAAAACAGAGAAGACCATATGCCAAATCAAATGTCAGGTGGTCAGCAACAGCGTGTAGCGATTGCAAGGGCATTAGTAAACGATGCCCCGCTGATTCTTGCTGATGAACCGACAGGGAACTTAGATACAAAAACAAGTATTGAAGTTATGGAATTTTTTGTATCTTTGAACGAAAAGATGGGCAAGACGATTGTCCTTGTAACTCACGAACCGGATATTGCCGAATATACTCAGAGAATTGTAAAGTTTAAAGACGGCAAAATCGTGCTTGATCAACCGAAAACAGAATGGGTAAAGCAAAGAACGAGGGAAACGTAAATGCTCGATTTTAAATCTATATTAAAAATGGCGACAACTTCGCTAAAAATAAATAAAATGCGCTCTATGCTCACAAGTTTGGGCATAATTATCGGTGTTAGTGCTGTTATTGTTATGCTTGCAGTCGGTTCAGGGGCAAGTAAAAAAATTGCTTCTGATATGGAATCTATGGGCAGCAATTTGCTTATGATTCGTTCTGCATCGGCAAAAGCGGGCGGTGTCCGTATGGGTGCCGGTTCAAAGCCGACTCTTACAATGAAGGATGCTCAGGCAATAGAAGATAAAGCAAGAGGTGTTCTTGCAGTTGCCCCATACAGTGCAGAAGGGAAACAAGTTACTTACGGCAACCAAAACTGGTCAACATCAGTTGCCGGAACAACTATGGCATATTTTATGATTCGTAATTATGAAATAGAATCAGGACGCGGATTTTTGCCTGATGACTCAAAGAACGGGACAAAAGTTGCTGTAATAGGTCAAACCGTTTCAACAGAGCTTTTCGGGGATGTTGACCCGATTGGGAAAACTATAAGAATCGGTAATATTCCGTTTAACGTTATCGGACTTTTAAAAAGTAAGGGTTCAAGTGGAATGGGTCAGGATCAGGACGATTTGGTATTTATCCCTATTACTACTGCTCAGAGAAAAGTGTTTGGTACAGATTTCCCCGGAACTGTTAATATGATTACTGTAAAGGCGCAGAATGATGATGTTATAAAAATGGCGCAGGAAGATATAGAAGAAATTTTAAAATCCCGCCATCATATCGGAGCTAAACAGGATAATGATTTTGAAATAAGAAATTTGGCTGAAATGCAGGAAACAATAAAATCCGCAACAAAAACAATGTCGCTTTTATTAGGTGCAATTGCAGGTGTTTCTCTGATTGTTGGCGGTATCGGGATTATGAATATTATGCTCGTTTCTGTAACCGAAAGAACAAAGGAAATTGGTATTCGTATGGCGATTGGGGCAAAGGCCTCAGATATTCGTATTCAGTTTTTGATTGAATCGTTTTTATTATCTGTTTCGGGCGGTCTTGTAGGCGTTGTTGTCGGAATAGTCGGGGCGAATCTCATGCATACGTTAGCCGGGATGAACATTGCTATCACTCTCTCATCAATATTACTTTCATTAGGGTTTTCTGCCGCAATAGGTGTTGGATTTGGGTATTACCCTGCTTATAAAGCGTCACTTTTAAATCCAATTGATGCTTTACGTTATGAATAATAAAAACGAGATACTTTTGTATCTCGTTTTAGAAATTTATGCTGTTTGTGATGATTCTTCCAATGTTTGGGTTGTTGCTCCTTCAGTTTGAGTTGCTTTTTCAGCTTTCTTGCCGCTAATTTTTTTGATAACCCATCCTAATGTGTGGTCCCAAACCCATTTCAATCCTGAGCCGATTGGTTTTAATATATTGTTATATGTCCAAATGCCGGCAGGTTTTATTACACCATTCCATAATGGTTGTAATATATGATTGTAGCCCCATTTTAATCCAGAGCCGATTGCATTCAAAACTCCCGGGGTTGCTGCTAATGCTCCGACACATAATCCTGCAGCCATTGCGTTGCTCATTCCGCATCCCATTACAGGTGCACAGTATCCGCCAAATATTGGCATTGCAGGTCTGCAATATCCGCCCATTGGCATCATCCCCATCATTGGCATTCCGTAACCGCTAATATTAATGTTTCTTGTGATACTTACGTTCATAATCATCCCCGTTTATAATTTCCCTCATGTATATAAAGTTTATTTACTCCGTATAATTGATTAATTTTATAAAAATGATTTACAATTCTTAATATTTATATTTTTCTTGCAATAAATATTATTTCGTGTTACTATGACACTAGTAAATGAGGTTACTAAAATGACAAAACAATTACGACGTAGCAGACGAAACCAAAAGGGCTTGTTTTAAATTTAAAACAATCGTTATGTCGTGTTGAAATAAATTTAAAAGGGGCTTTAAAAGTATAAGGGCCCTTTTTTATTGCCGAAGTAATTAAGTGTAACAAAAAGTAAAAATATAATAAAATTCAGGCAATTATTATTTTTTACGGAATTTAAAAATAAGGTGAAAAGTATTATGAAAAATAAAAATTTACGACGAAACTCAATCATAAAGGCGAATGCTCCAATCGTTAAATTCATGAATTTGGTATGGGGCTTGTAATACACATGATTTGAGGAGGTCTGTTCTTGTTTAAAGGGCTGACCGCAGAAGGTAAAGGTAATGATTTCAAAATTAACAGCAAGTACAATATATTCAACATTAGGTAATAACAGTTCACTTATCCCATTAGGAATTAAAGATGTCGCAAACAGTTGCGGTTTGACAGCAGCTTCATATATTGCAGGCGACAAGTTAGAAGGTAAAGACAGATTTATTGATGAGTTTGGAACTCAGGCAATTTGGCTTGGCGGTATTCCTGCATATAAGTATCTTTTGGATAAAACACTTTTTAAACATTTCAAACTCGATTCTGAAATTGATGTAAGATTATTTAAAGATAAGAAAATTTTGACTCTTGCAAAACAATTTGCTCCGACTGAAGAAATCAAACAAAATATATTAACAGCCGCAAGAAAACAAAAACTTTTTAAATCTTTGACTATGGCAAAATTTATTGCGTCCACTGCTTTGACTGCATTATCTTATTTTGGATTAACAAAGTTCAGACACAATTATACCGAAAACCAGATAAAAAAAGATTATATCGAGAATAAAAAGAAAAATGCATATCAGTTTGGGTCAAGAGAAGTTCCTTTTTCATCCAAATTTGCAGCTGTTCACAAAAACAAAAATGCCTCACAGGTTTCTTTCTCCGGCGGGATTCAGGATTTCATGTTCAACCCGGTAAAAAATCTGATGATTGTTGATGGTGTTATAACAAGTGAAAGATTATCTCATTCAAGAAATCCTCAGGATTTCATGGGGTATGCGATTAAAGAGGGTAGTTTCTGGGCATTTATGTACTTTGCAGGTCCATTAATTGCGAAAGCTCTTGAAAAACATGCTGAAGTTAATCATAAAAAATCTATCGATTTGGATGCAAGAGTTATTGAAAATGAAGATTTTAAAAATGCATTCAAAGACGGCTCAATAAAAACACAGCTTGAAATTTTTAAATCTAATAAAACAAATGCTGATATATACAAATTTGCAGTTAATCCAAAAACGGATAATTTAATTATTGAAATGGCTAAAAAATCTGATGTTATTCCAATGTTAAAAACATCCTTGTTTAAGAAATCAGATACTATTGTTGATACAAGAAAAATATATTGATTTGGATGATTTAAAAGGTATCGGAACAAAGATAGAAAAATTGCTCACACAATATGAAAACTCAGGGCAAGATACAGATACATTTTTTAATGCCGTAAGAAAACTAAAAAGAGCTTCTGTAATCAAAAATATAGGTGCTTGTATTGGAGCGTTGGGAGTACTTGCTCCTGCTATAATGCTTTTGGTCAGAAAATCTGGCGACAACAGCGAATATCAGGTTAAAAAAGATGTTGAAGCAAAATTAGCGCAGCAGACATAATATTTTATGTATTGATTAAAATAACTGTTATGTTATAATCAGATAATCAATTAAGAAAGGAGTTTTGTTATGTCAAAATGGGTTTGTAGTGTATGCGGTTATGAATATGATCCTGCTGAAAACGGTAATGTTGCATTTGAAGATTTGCCGGAAGATTGGGTTTGCCCACTTTGCGGTGTCGGTAAAGATCAATTTGAACAGGCATAGATAAATTTTAAATATAAGTAAGTCGGTATAAAATATATCGGCTTACTTTTTTTGTATAATATTTGTATGGAAAAAGAAGCAAAAGATTTAATAAAATATTTCAGGAGCATCGGTCTGGAAGTTCATACATCAACTCAGGCAAGGGGCAATCAGGGGTTTTATATGAAAAAGCGCATTGATGTTTCAAAGAATATTCCGCCGGAAAGAATCATTCCTGTTTTGCTTCATGAATTTGCACATTATATACATTCCCGGATTGAGCCATTAATGGAAAAGACGGGCGGGTCTCTTGAAATTATTTTTGATGATGATTGTGCCAAATTTTATGAAAATGAGCTTCTTGAAGTAACAAAGTTTGTTGATAAAAATTCAAAATGTGAAAAGCTTTTACACCATAAAGAACTTATAAAAGAAAAAATCGGAGAATATGAAAGAATAATAAAAGATAAATATCCAAAGTTTTTGCGTTCAAAAAAATTTGCGGAATTTAACAAATATATCAAGGGGTCAAATGCAAAATATCTTTTAAAATATGACAGAGTAAAACTTGTTACAGCCACATTAAACCGCAGGGTTGATGTTTATACAATTGATAACATTGAAAATGATTTTACCGATATGCCAAAAGAATTTGCGGCTTATATAAGATTAAAATCCTGTCAGAAAAAGCAATCAAGGATTAGTGCAAAAATTAATAAAATGAATAAGTATTATTCAAAACCGACAGAACTTTTTGCACGCTTTGTAGAAGGATTATACATAAACAAAGAGCAAGTATGTGTACTTGCTCCGAATTGTTATAAAAGATTTTCTGAATTACTAAACGCAGGTTATTACAAAGAGTTGCGCAACGTAATTATCAATCTAATTTCAATATAGAATAAAATAATTTTTGTCCCAGGTTACGTTTTGCCTTTCTCTGGGCAAGAGTTTCATCAATTTCTTTGATTTCGTATCCGACTTTATCGAATAAGAAATCTATTGTAGCTTCTTTTCTTTCCTTATCATTTTTGAATTCGGCTCTTATTTTTTCGAGCTCGCCGTGGTCAAGGAATTTCCCGCCACAAATGTAACAATCATCAACAACAACTTCTCCTTCGTTAGTTGTTGTGTTTTTAACCATTTGTCCTCCGCAGGCAGGACAAATTCTTATCGCATCTTCATCTGTCGGAGTAAATGTTTTGCCGTGTAATTTTTCTTGTATGGCATCAATATTTTCGTGTTCTTCATTAAATTTGTCAAATTCCCTGTTGTCAAAAAATATTCCGCCGCACCCGTTGGTGCAAATGTCAATGTTTATACCTTCTGACGGTATTAATATTTTTTCCATTTCTTTGCCGCAGGCAGGGCATTTGATTGTTTCTAATGTGTCCATATAATCTCCTTTTTCTTGATAATATATTATTAACGTAAATTTTTCATCATTTAAAAAGTTGAACATCTTCGATAATTATGTAAAATGTATTTATGAAGAAAAAATATTGGGCTTTATTATTGTTTTTAATATTTGCGGGAAACGTTGTTTTTGGATTTCAGATTGTATACCCTAAAAAACAGAACGTTGTTATAAATTCTGATAAAACTTTTTTTATCGGGAATGAAAAGACTGATAAAACCCTAAAAATCAATAATTCAGAGGTTAATCTCCACAAATCCGGCGGGTTTAAACATGTTGTAAAATTGAATTATGGGAATAATATTTTTGTTATAGATAATGGCGGGCAAAAACAAATATTTAATATTACCCGTCTTCAACCGGTGAAAAATGCGGCTGTATCGACTCCCAAAGCAATATATTATGATAATCCGATAATTATTGTGACATCAAAAGATAGTGTTCCTTTACGATCAACTCCTGTTGATGCAGGACTAAACCGCTTACAGCACCTCCCTGCAGGTATTGAATTTATTGCAACAGGTGAGGAACGTGGCTTTTACCGCGTAAAACTCGGGCTTGATGGTTTCGGTTTTATCGCAAAAGATTCTGCATCAAAATCTGAAAATGAATCATTGCTATACGCAAATGTGCAGTATGATAACCGATTAAATAATAAAAAAGAAAAATCTGTTGAATTTTTTCTTGATAAAAAGGTTCCTTATACCGTAACAGACAATAACTCCGGATTAGATATTGTTCTGTATAATGTCGATAATTTTATGTATGAAAAGTATGAAGAACATATAGATGGCAAACCATTCGGGTATTCAAGTTATTTCAATAATAGCGGTATGCTTGTGATATCTAAAAAAGAATTCCCAAAAGTAAGCGCTAAAACTCCGTTAAAAGGCATAAAAATAACAATTGACCCAGGTCATGGAGGAAGTGAAGCAGGTGCAATAGGTTGTCTTGGACATAAAGAAAAAGATGTTAATCTTGAAATAGCAAAAAATCTCCGTGACAAGCTTGAAAAGTCAGGCGCAATTGTTTATATGACAAGGGATGATGATTCGTATGTCGGTTTATCAGAACGTGTTGAAAAATCCAATTATTTTGATGCCGATATATTTTTGAGTATTCACAATAATGCTTTGCCGGATTCTCTTGCAGATCGTGATGCAAGCGGAACCGAAACATATTATTTTTATCCGCAGTCAAAAGAACTTGCTCAGATTCTTGCAAAATCCGTATCCGAGCAAACAGGTTTTAAAAACGGAGGTGCGAGGGGTAAAAGTCTTGCTGTTGTCAGAAATACACAGAGTATTGCTGTTCTCTTAGAAGTTGGTTATATGATTAATCCCGATGATAATTCTAAATTGATTAATAAAGATTTTCAAAATAAAATTACAGAAGGTATAGTAATTGGGCTTGAAAGGTATTTAAGACAAGATGGCATATAATGGTGAAAAACTGGGGGCATTTATTGTTCCGACAGGAATTGGTGCAAGTATTGGCGGATATGCCGGAGATGCATCCATGTATGCAAGAAAATTCGCGCGAAAATCAAAGCTCATTGTAAACCCCAATGTGGTAAATGCAGGTGGTTTTTCAGGGATTACCGATAATATGCTCTATGTCGAAGGATATTCTTTAGACAGCTTTTTTAAGGGCGAAATAAATCTTATCCCGTCTTGTAATAATAAAATTGGTATTGTATATGACAGAGCAATCCCTAATGATGTTTTAAATATTCATATAAATACTCAAAATGCTGTAAAAACGGTTTATGGTGTAAATTTATGCGAGTATGAAGAAACAGATGAAGACGTTGGTGTAAAATTTTATGTTACTGACGACGGCATATCTGTTGGCAGGGTAGATAACATATCAACGTTGGAAAATTCCTGTCAATGTTTAATTGATAAGGGCTGTGAGGCGATTGCGATAGTATGTATGTTTGATGAACCGGAAGGTGACAATGAAGATTATTCAAGCGGTTTGGGGGTTGATCCTGTCGGAGGGGTTGAAGCAATTATTTCTCACGATATTTCTATGAAATTTAAAATTCCTTGCGCTCATTCTCCGGCTTTTGAAGATTACCGAATTTATCCCAAGCTTGTAAATCCTAAATCAGCGTCAGAATATATAACACCGACATTTTTGCCCTGCATTTTGCTTGGGCTTTCTAATGCCCCAAAGATTTCTACCGATTTAACAAAAGGAATAAATATAAAAGATTTGGATTATCTTGTTATGGCTTATGACTGTCTTGGGTCTACCCCTGTTTTTGAGGCAATTAAGCGTAATATAAAAGTTTATGCTGTTAAGGAAAACAAAACTGAACTTAATGTAACTAAAGATAAACTCTTTCCGCATAGTAATATTATTGAAGTTGAAACTTATGATGAATTATTAAATCTTATATAATATATTTTTGCAAAATAAGTTTTTTCAATGCTTTGCCGTATATATGCTGGGGCTCAACCTGCAGTAATTTTTCAATATATTCAAGGGTTTTATGGTAATCGCCGAGCTTTTTATAAGCCGCTGCTATTGCATATAACGCGTCCTGAAATTGCGGGTCCAATTCTATTGCTTTTTCTAAATCTTTTATTGCATTTTCAATTTTCGGGTTTTGAATATCTTTTCTTGTTAAAATGATTTTTGCTCTGTTGTAATAAGCATCTGTCATATTCTTATCTATGCTTATTGCTTTTGTGTAGTCCATCATTGCTTCGTCATACTCTTCAAGTGAATGATAGCAGGCGCCTCTGTAAAAATAGGAAATCGCAAAATCATTTTTCATTTCAATGGATTTTGTTATGTGTTCTATTGCGCTTTCAAATTTTCTCCGCTGAAAATCAGCGATACCATTATCCAAATAAAATTTATAATTTATCATAGCTTTTATTATAATATAATTTATTCTTATATTCTACCCCGATGGGGAATGAATTTATTTTATATAAAATTAAAATCATAATATGTATAATTCTGATTGGTTCACTACACTTAACAAACCTATGTTCAATCCTCCGACGGAGTTGTTTTCTCCGGTGTGGGTTGTGCTTTATTGTATGATAGGGCTTAGTTTAATTTTGTATATCCATGAGGATTGTGAGTGCTCGAAAATCAGAGGTTATATATATTTTGGCATACAACTGTTCTTTAATCTGATATGGAGCCCTGTGTTTTTTCTTATGCGAAATATCGGTTTTGCGTTGTTTATAATTATTTTGCTCGATATTTTTACAATAATGACGGCGAAAGAATTCTTTAAAGTATCAAAATTGTGCGGATATCTTTTGATACCTTATATTTTATGGCTGCTATTTGCGACATATCTCAACGGGGCATATTTTTATCTTAATTAACTTACGCTTTTAATTACCCCGCCGCCAAGCACTTTGTCCTCGTCGTAAAATACCGCAGATTGACCGATAGCAATTGATTTTTGCATATCTTCAAATATTACTTCAACTTCACCATTATTTAAGGGTCTGATTTCAACAGGTGTTGGCTGCTGAGTTGAGCGAATTTTTGCCTGACATTTTATGGGCTCTTTTAAATCTTCTATTGCTATCCAGTTAAGATCGTCAGCAACGAGTGACTTTTTAAACGTTTTATCTGCAGGGCCTATAACGACTTCATTTGTATCTTTTCTTAATTCTAATACATACAATGGCTCTGTAGAAGATACTCCGATACCTTTTCTTTGCCCGATTGTATAATTCCATATACCCTTGTGCTGACCTAAAACTTTTCCGCCTAAATCAACAATATTCCCGATTTTATCTTCAACTCCCAAAAGTTCATTATAATCCCCGCCGTAAAAATCCTGACTGTCAGGTTTATCTGCTGCCCGGAGCCCGTTTTCTTTTGCAATTTGTCTTATTTGTTCTTTTGTGTAGTTCCCTAACGGTAAAATTATGTTTTTTAATTGTTCCTGTTTTAGTCTGTATAAAAAGTATGACTGATCTTTGTGAGGCGCTATCCCCCGTTTTAATATGAAACGCCCGTTTTCTTCTTCCACTCTTGCATAGTGACCGGTTGCGAATTTGTCAAATTCTACTCCGTTTAATCTTGCGACTTCCGGTAAAACCCCGAACTTTATGAGTGCGTTACACCAGACACATGGATTTGGGGTATGTCCTTGTAAATATTCTTTTTTAAAGTTTTCTAAAACAATATTTTCATACTTCGTTACGCAATCTACAACGTGATATGGTATTCCTAGCTGATTGGCAAGATTC
>CACXAK010000071.1 GCA_902765655.1 uncultured bacterium
GCCCAATTGTCATTTACGGTATTGTATACAAGTGAAAAAAATGAGTGAATTTGCAGCTTTTCAGTACAGTCAATCGTTAATTTTTCCAATACTTTTTTCTGAAAATCATTTTTGAGTGTTGAATTTTGAACGAGGACAAGTATTTCTGATGCACTAACTCCGCTGTTTAAAAGTTGTACATATTTATCTATCAAAATATCTGTTTTATCAGAAACTAAACTTCCCTCAATAAACATATAGAGCAATACTCCCTATGATGTATTTTAGCATGAAAACCTGTCAAAAATGTACACCCTAAATATGATGTTTAAAATTTAAAAATGTTTTATTATTTGAGTATCGAAAAAGTGTCACGGATACAATTATTTATTTTAGATGGAAGGAGAAACAGATTATGGCAACATCAAAAAAAGTTAGTTTAACATTAGAAGAGCAAATAGGTTTCAGCGCAGGAGAAATTTATGAATATCTCCATACAAACGGAACTGTATCTTTTTCTAAAATGAAAAAAGATTTAGATTTGAAAGGTAATTTTGCAGATTTAGGTTTAGGTTGGTTAGCAAGAGAAAACAAAGTTGAAATTCAACAAAAAGGACCTGCTGTAAAAGTTAGTTTAAGATAATTAACCGGATTCACCACTATTTAAAATATATATCAATTAAAGCAAAAAGCTCATACTGTTTATGGTATGGGCTTTTATTAATAATTAAAAAGCCGATTGTGTTACAACCGACTTAAAAAAAAGTGTGTGAGTAAATATATATTATAAGTTTTAAAAATTTTCAGCTCTCTAAGCGAACAAATCAGCAAACGGGCCGTTTGGATCTGCAATGCGTGCAGCTACTGCTCCGTCTTCAACTGATTTTAATCCCGGTAAAACGATTTCGTTTAAACCGTTTGCAACACTTGCAACCTGTTGCGGTGTTACTTTATAGTTAAACCCTAATCCTGCCAAAATAGCATTTGTTTCATTTGCAATGTCACTGTCTTTTGGAGAGAATTTTGAAATTTTTACTCCATAAAGATTCTGTGCATTTTTTGTTAATAAATCGGTTTCGTTTTCTAAACCTTTAAATGCTGCTTTTGTTTCAACTTCCTTTACTTCTTCTTTCTGACCTTCTTGCGCTTTTTTAGCTGCTTCCTGACCAATAAGTAAGTTGTAGTTGTTGTACTTTCCGAATTTGTTAAATTCAACTGCCATAACTTGGTCTCCTTCTATTTTACTCACATGATTGTTTACGGCATGTTTTTAATAATCTTTAGGATTTTGTCATGGATTGTTAAGTTTTTGTAACAAACTCTAACTAAACCCTCTTCTAATTTTAGGAGAGGACCCGGAGTGATAAAATATTAAAAAGCCGATTGGATATCCAATCGGCTTTAAATATGTGAGAGAGAAGATTTTATTATGATTTATGCAAATAAGTCGGCGAATGGTCCTTTTGGTGTTGCAACTCTTGCTGCAACTGCATTATCATCTGCAGTATTTAATGCAGGAATAGTTTGATTATTTAGTCCATCAGCTACACTTGCTACTGCTTTTGGAGTTACCTTAAAGTTATATCCTAATTGTTCCATTATTTTGTTTGTATTTGATGCAATTTCTCTTGATTCTGCTATATTCACATCAGAGCTGTTATAAGGATTTACTAATCCCAATTCTTCTCGTTTTACATTATCTGATGTTAATTTAATCGGTTGAGATAATTTTGCCTGTTCTGTTTTTGCAGCTTGCAAACTTGGTTTACTCCAAAAATCAGATACTTTGTAAAAATTGTTTCCGCTTCCGTTTACTCCGTTTGTTCCGCCCATTGTTCAATCTCCTTTTTGTTCTCACATATTGTGATATGTTTTAATCGTTCATCCTATTGATAAGATTTTCCATCTCTCGTATATATATAAAGTATTTTTGAATCAGGAAATTGCATGATTTGACTAATTTGTTAACAAATGTTAACAAAAGACGCTAGGATACTAGGGCACTAAGGCACTAAGTTCTTATCAGGTTATTAATGTTAGTAATAATCGTACTATATTGAAAATAACTAACTCATGTAAAGAACTTAACGACTTTATTTGTAGGGCAAGTATGACCAACCTGCAATTCTATACGACTTACCCGACCTACCTTCTTAGTGCCTTAGGTATTTTACTGCCTTTGTTAAGTTACTCTTCTTCCAAACTTAAAATAGCCATAAATGCTTCTTGCGGTATTTCTACACTACCGACGGATTTCATACGCTTTTTACCGCGTTTTTGTTTTTCAAGAAGTTTTCTTTTACGGGAAATATCACCGCCATAGCATTTTGCAAGTACGTTTTTGCGCATTGCTTTAATATTTGTTCTTGCGATAATTCTGCCCCCGACTGCTGCCTGAATTGGAACTTCAAAAAGTTGTTTTGGGATAATTTCTTTTAATTTTACCGTTAATTTTTGCCCTATATAATAAGCGCTGTCAGTATGACAGATTACAGAAAGTGCATCCACTACTTCACCTGAAAGCATAATATCAAGTTTTACAAGATTTGAACGCTTGTACCCGCAAAATTCATAATCCATGCTAGCGTAACCCTTTGTGCGGGATTTTAATTGGTCATAAAAGTCTGTAATCACTTCGCTTAACGGGATTTCATAGGTTAAATCAACTCTGACTTTGTCTAAATAAGTCATGTTAATAAATATTCCGCGTTTTGACTGCGCCAAATCCATTAAAGTTCCGACATAATCGTTTGGCGCAAGAATTTGCACTTTTACATACGGTTCTTCAATAAAATCACGATACTGGGCATCAGGAAGATTTGAAGGGTTATCAATATCCAATACTTCACCGTTTGTTTTGTGAACCTTATAAACAACAGATGGAGCGGTGGTAATCAAAGATAAATCATATTCACGTTCCAGACGTTCCTGAATGATTTCCATGTGAAGCATGCCCAAAAAACCGCATCTGAACCCAAATCCCAGAGCATTTGATGTTTCCGGCTCAAATGTAATTGAGCTGTCATTAAGTTTTAATTTTTCCAATGCTTCTTTCAAATCGGCATAGTCTTCATTATCGACAGGATAAAGTCCTGAAAATACCATTGGCAGTGCTTCTTTGTAGCCGGGTAACGGCTCTGATGCACTGTTTTCAACCGTAGTGAGAGTATCTCCGACAAATCTTGTGAGTTCTTTTATCGATCCCGCAAAATATCCGACATCTCCGCATTTTAATTGTTTTACAGGTACTCTTTGCGGATTTTGATACCCAAGTTCAACAATCTCACATTCCTTGCCTGTTGCCATAAATCTGACCTTATCGCCAAGATTCATAACCCCGTCAACCACTTTAAAATAACAGACGGTTCCCAAATATTGGTCATATACACTGTCAAAAATCAATGCACGTAACGGCTTATCGGTATTATCAACAGGTGCAGGTATATAGTCAACAATGGCTTCTAACACATCTTCAATCCCTTCACCTGTTTTGGCACTTACTGGTATTGCAACAGATGTATCAAGACCCAAAATTTCTTCTATCTCCTGTTTTACTTTTTCGACATCAGCAGATGGCAGGTCAATTTTATTAATTACAGGAATAATTTCAAGATTTTGTTCAATAGCAAGATAAACATTTGCTAATGTTTGCGCTTCAACCCCCTGAGTGGCATCAACGATTAGCAATGCACCCTCGCAAGCCGCAAGTGAACGTGATACTTCATAAGAAAAATCAACGTGCCCCGGGGTATCGATAAGATTTAACTCATATTCTTTGCCATCATGCGCCTTATAATTCATTCTTGCCGCATTGAGTTTAATTGTAATTCCGCGTTCACGCTCAATATCCATAGAATCAAGAAGCTGTTCCTGCATGTCTCTTTGAGAAACAGTACCTGTTTTTTCAAGCAATCTGTCGGCAAGGGTAGATTTGCCGTGATCAATATGTGCTATTATACAAAAATTTCTAACATTATCTCGTAGTGTCATAATCTGATTATATATAAAAAATGCGCTAAAACAAGATTATAAAAAACCTCTCTTTGATAAGAGAGGTTTTTAAATTATTCAACATATTCTTCTAATTTTTTCTTTCTGTTCGGATGACGAAGTTTTCTCAGTGCTTTTGCTTCTATTTGTCTGATACGTTCTCTTGTAACACCAAATAACTGACCAACTTCTTCCAGTGTTCTTTGTCTGCCATCGTCCATACCGAAACGTAATCTTAATACATCACGTTCTCTAGGTGATAATGTGCAGAGAACTTCTGCCAAATCTTCCTTAAGAAGTTCTGAAGCAACCATTTTAACCGGAGCATCTGCTTCTCTGTCTTCAATAAAATCACCAAGACGTGAATCTTCTTCTTTACCGATAGGAGTTTCCAAAGACAACGGTTCTTGTGCAATTTTGATTATTTCGCGAAGTTTTGAAATTGAAACATTCATTTCTGCTGCAAGTTCTTCTTCGGTTGGTTTTCTTGAATATTCCTGAGCGAGTTTTCTTGTTACTTTTTTCAATTTATTGATTGTTTCAACCATGTGAACAGGGATTCTGATAGTTCTTGCCTGATCTGCAATTGCACGGGTAATTGCCTGACGAATCCACCATGTTGCATAAGTTGAGAATTTGAAACCTCTTTCGTGATCAAATTTTTCAGCAGCTCTTATTAACCCTAAATTGCCTTCCTGAATTAAATCTAAGAATAACATTCCTCTGCCGATGTATTTTTTTGCAATACTTACAACAAGACGTAAATTTGCCTGAACGAGTTTTCTTTTTGCAATTGCTCCTGCGCTTCCGCCTTCTAATATTTGTCTTGCAAGTGCAATTTCATCATTTGCAGACAACAATTTAATACGGCCGATTTCGCGCAAATACAAACGAACAGGGTCATCAATTGCGATACTTTTAGGAACTTCCAAATCTCTTGGATCCGGCTCATCTGAAGAATGCATCATATAAATATCATCTGATGAAACCTTATCGCCCATTTTTGAAGTTACAATATCTTCAATGTTATCGGTTGATATATCAACATTCATATAATTGATTGCGTCACTGTCAAGCGAATCATCTTCGCCTAAACCTCTTAAATCTAACGTATCTTCTTCCTCAATACTTACAACTGAAGAACTACCTTGTCTTTTTCTTGTCATCTAATTCATCTCCGATTTTTTTCTTTTATTCTTTATTTTATCTCTTAATTGAATTTGAATTTTAAGAGCTTCAGGATCGTCATCGTCAATCCTTTTATACATTTTCTTAATGTGTTCTACTTCCTCGACATGCTTACACTGATTGATTTTAGCAATAGTTTCATTTATAGCGTTTCTGAATTCCTCTTGACTTAAACCTTTGTAGGTTTGTGCGTGTTCGATTAACTCGGGTAAAATCGCTTGCGCATCAGGGTTTTCAACAAATTCAGTATATAGGTGTTCGATTAATTCCTTCACATTATTTACGGTACATATCAATTTGTCAATTGTAGATTTTACAATTATTAATATTTCATCATCAAATGTAACGTCTGACATCATTTCGCTTAATTGAGAGAAAGAAAAATGATTGTCGGGTACTAGAAAAACGCTCAATAAAAATTTTTGCGCTTTTTGTGCCACAGAATTATTTTTTGTTACATTCTTAACAATTCTTTCTACCTGAGGAATATTTGCTTTGTCGTAAGATTTTAGCTCTGATTTGATTACATCTGATTCTATGCCCAAAGTTTGCGCAACCATTTCAACATACTCCGAGCGAATAATTTTATTCTTAATTTCCCCAAGTACAGGGATAATTGTGCTGATAAATTGCGCTTTTTCCTGCGGAGTTTTGTAATTATCTTTCAGCTTTAAAATACTATTAATCTGAAAATCTATATACAATGGCGCTTTTTCCATATACATCTTGTATGCATCAGCTCCGACAGAACGGACAAATTCATCGGGATCTTTGCCTTCCGGGGGTGCTATAACACGAATTTCGCATGCATAGCGTTCTGCACTTGAACTGATTGGCAGATAACTTTCGTCAAATTGTTTGACATTGCCTAAACCCGCAAAAACTTCTTTTATGACAGAAGCACCTTTAACTGTTGCTTTTTGTCCCGCTCCGTCAGTATCAAATGACAGATAAATTCTTCTGGATTTTGTATAACGGGATAACAGGCGAACATGGTCGGGAGTTAATGCTGTTCCGCAAGATCCGTATCTAATCCGTATAAAATTTTACTCTTATTATATATTAATGAGTCCGATGAATTTATATATTTCGGCGTTTGTCCGCTTTCTAGTGCTCTTGCGCCAAATGCGACGTACTGACCGTTTTCGTTTCGGATAGGAATTATAAGGCGGCTGCGGAATCTGTCTATGTATCCGCCTTTTTCGCTTTTCAGTATTAACCCCGCTTTTTCAAGTACGTCGTTAGAAAAATCTTTTCGTAATTCATCATACAATGTTGAAAAACCTTTTGGGGCAACTCCAAGATGAAATTTTTTGATAATATCCGAACCGATACCGCGTTTTGACAGATATTTTAGAGCATCCTGTGCATTGTCTGCTTTTTCTCTCAAAAGCAAATCATGGTAGATTTCTGCTGCAATTGCGGTTGCATTGAGCATCTGTTCTTTAAGTTCTCTGGAGGACCCATCGGATTTATGAGTTTTTGGAACTTCAAGCCCAAATTTTTCGGCTAATTCTTCAATAACTTCGCGAAACTCCATGTTTTTTGTTTTCATGATTAATTTTATTGCATCTCCGCCTTCCCCACAGCTGAAACATTTATAAATTCCCATTGAAGGCGTAACGCAAAATGACGGATTTTTATCTTTATGAAAAGGGCATAAACCCCAATAAGAATTCCCGCGTTTTTTCAGCACGACCTGTTCGGATACAACATCAACAATATCTAACCGGCTTTTAATATCTTGTATTAATTCGTCCCATGTTCCAGCCATAATGAAATTGTAACACTAATATACAGTTTTTGTAAGGTCAGCAAAAATAATCCTATAAGAGTATGATACTTAAGGCGCTAAGGCACTAAGATACTAGGGCCTTAAGATTTTATTACCTTAGTGGATGATTGTCTTTAAAAATTGTTGCCTTTTCTATGTTTATGGTAAACTTTTAATATATAAACTTGAGGAGAGGTATCTTAGTTATGTTAAAGTGGTTACTGAAAATATTGGGCGACCCGAATGAGAAGAAAATTAAAGCAATGATGGGCATTGTTGATCATATAAATGCACTTGAACCGGAATTTGCAGCGTAACGTTGTGCATGCGCAGCATTTTTTGATACTGGTGCACAGGGGAAGCATCGGAGTGAGCCAGGATGTTTACCAAATCGCTGCGGCTCGGCG
>CACXAK010000072.1 GCA_902765655.1 uncultured bacterium
AAATTAAGATGCAAAAAGAAGACTTTATAAAGTCTTCTTTTTTTTTGAAACAAATTCTGAATGACAAAATATTCCAATAACACGTAATGACAATTAATAATCCATCTTCCAACCGTTGTCTGCAAGGGCTCCATAGCAATACCATACACCACTTTTACATTTGGTTATCTTATCGCTTAATGTATCATTTGATTCAGAAGCATAAGAATAGTCAACAATTTTACCCTTATTTGTAACATAAAAACCGAAGAGGTCACGACCGGCTATATTTGGCTTTTCGTTACCATTGATATCCATCAAAATATTACAAACTATATCTCCTGAAACATTTTCGCTGCTTGTAGAAGCAGTATACCTGAGCATTACCCCGTTTTTAAGTACTACAGTCCTGCCATTTTTGTTTATACTAAGATTTTGTCTACTTAAATACTTGTACTGAATTTTATCTTTCCCTGTTGCAGCCGTTTTCCAACAATCTTTTAGAGCCGTTGAAGCACTGCAGGTTTTTGTAATAGCAAAATGTTTATCAGTTAAGAGTTTATCAGGATCTCCAAAATCAGTATCTGATAAATCTCTTGTTCTGTGCACAATTAACTGATCCTGCGCTAACTGTTCAATAGTCGCCACCATATTTTTAACCTGAGTGGCAAACATTTTGTTATGAATATTATTCATCATTACAGGGACTGTCAGAACAGCAATTACACCGACAATTGTCAGCGCCATAAGTAATTCTGATAAAGTAAAACCTTTTCTGCAAGGAGGTTCAAGCAATTGATCCTTAAAGGCATTGATATCACTGAATTTTAACATATATTATCCTCCTTATATTTAAATAAATCTATAATAACAATCTCAGTTTAAAAATTATTTCAATATTTGTCAAGATTTTAGTTCACTATATGCCATGTTTGTATTATTATTTTATTAATTAGTTGTGGATATTAAGCAGTTATAAATAAGGAGGTTATAATATTATGGCTAAGACTATCACAGTTGATGGTAACTACGCTGCAGCGCACGTTGCGTATGCATTAAGCGAAGTATCAGCAATTTACCCTATTACACCTTCATCTACAATGGGTGAATGGATTGATGAATGGGCATCACAACACAAGAAAAACATTTGGGGCAAAGAAGTAAAAGTTGCCGAAATGCAGTCAGAAGCAGGGGCAGCAGGTGCTGTTCACGGTTCATTGGCAGCAGGGGCTTTAACTTCAACTTACACTGCTTCTCAGGGTTTATTATTGATGATTCCTGTAATGCACAAAGTTGCAGGGGAAATGCTTCCTCACGTTATTCACGTTGCAGCACGTGCTTTAGCAGCTCAGTCATTGGCAATTTTCGGTGATCATACTGACGTTATGGCTTGCAGAAATACAGGTTATGCAATGTTATCCGCAAACTCTGTTCAGGAAGAAATGGATTTGGCTTTAGTTGCTCACTTAGCTACATACAAAGCAAAAGTTCCGTTCTTACAGTTCTTTGACGGATTCAGAACATCACACGAAGTACACAAAATTGAAGAAATTTCTTATGAAGATATTGCTTCATTAGTTGAACCAAAATATATTGAAGAATTCCGCGCTCGCGCATTAAGACCTGAAGCTCCGGTTTCCAAAGTCGGTGCACAAAACGGCGACGTTTACTTCCAGGGTCGTGAAACTTCTAACAAATACTATGAAGCAACTCCTGATATAGTTCAGGAATATATGGATAAAGTAGCTAAAGTAACAGGTCGTCAATATCATCCGTTTGATTATGTTGGTGCTCCTGATGCTACTGATGTTATCGTTGCTATGGGTTCCGGCTGCGAAACTATTGAAGAAACTATTGAATACTTGAACTCAACTCGCGGGACTAAATACGGTTTGGTTAAAGTAAGATTATACAGACCGTTCGATGTTGAAAGATTCAAAGCTGCATTGCCTTCAACTGTTAAAAGAGTTGTTGCAATGGACAGAACAAAAGAACCGGGTTCAATCGGTGAACCTTTATTCTTAGACGTTGTTGCAGCTTTAGAAGGTAAAAATATCAGAGTAATCGGCGGACGTTACGGTTTGGCTTCTAAAGAATTCACTCCGTCAATGGTTCTTGCTATTTACAAACACTCAGAAAATAACGGTTTCCACGGATTTACCGTTGGTATCAATGATGATGTAACACACAAATCATTGCCGATCGATGAACACATCGTTACAGAACCGGCAGGAACAACAAACTGCATGTTCTGGGGCTTGGGTTCTGATGGTACCGTTGGTGCTAACAAAAACTCAATTAAAATTATCGGTCAATATACAAACAAAGATGCTCAGGCATACTTTGCTTATGACTCTAAAAAATCATTCGGTGTAACTGTTTCTCACTTGAGATTCGGTGACAGCCCGATTAAATCAACATATTTAATCACAGCACCTGATTTTGTTTCATGCTCAGCACATGCTTATGTTGGCAGATATGACTTGTTAAAAGGGATTAAAGAAGGCGGAACATTCTTATTGAACTCCCCATGGTCAAAAGAAGAAGCTTTCTCTCACTTAACAAGAGATATGCAGGAAACAATCATTAATAAGAAAATCAAATTCTACAATGTAGATGCTGAAAAACTTATTAAAGAACAGCCGGGATTACGCGGTAAAGGTGCAAATACTGTTATGATGGTTGCATACTTCAAAGTTTCAGGAATTATTCCGTTTGAACAAGCTTATGAAGGTATGAAGGCAATGACTGTTAAAACATTTAAGAAAAAAGGCGATGATGTTGTTAACATGAACCTTGCTTTGATTGATGCAGCAATAAATGCAACAGAAGAAGTTGTTATTCCTTCTTCATTAGACGGAGTTGCACACGCAGATCATGTTCAAATGATTCCTGATAATGCAGATGAATTTGCTAAGAAAATCATTGAACCGTCAATGAGACAAAAAGGTGATGATATCCCTGTTTCAGCAATGAGTGTTGACGGTGTTATTCCGACAGGAACTGCTAAACTTGAAAAACGCGGTATCGCTCCTCGTGTTCCAAAATGGAATTCTGAAACTTGTATTCAGTGCGGAATCTGCGCATCAGCTTGTCCTCACGCTGCAATCAGAACAAAATTAGCAGAACCTGAATCATTGAAAGATGCACCTGCTTCATTTACAACAGTAGATGCAAAACCAAATGATCACGGTGAAAAATTCAAAGTACAGGTTTACTGCAAAGATTGTACCGGCTGCGGTGTTTGTGTTGATCAATGTCCTATGTCAAAAGTTGCAGGCAAAGAAGCATTGACATGGTCTTCAATTGAAGCTGAAGAAGCAGCAGGGGAAGATGCAAACGAAAAATTCTTTGACGCTTTACCTGATAACGTAATGGGCAAAAACACAACAAAAACAATCAAAGGCGCAATGCTTAGAAAACCGTTATTCGAATTCTCAGGCGCATGCGCAGGTTGCGGAGAAACACCTTATGTTAAATTGGTTTCACAATTATTCGGTGAAAATGCAATCGTTGCAAACGCAACAGGTTGTTCATCAATTTACTCAGGTACATTCCCGACAATTCCATATACAAAAACTAAAGAAGGCAGAGGTCCGGCTTGGGCTAACTCTTTATTCGAAGATAACGCTGAATTTGGTTTTGGTATGAGACTTGCAGTTGACCAAAACAGAGATACTTTAAAAACTTATGTTGGTAAAGTTCTTGAAAATGAAAAATCACCTGCTGATTTGAAAGCCGCTTTAGAAGAAGCTATGGCTCACTTCGATGAAAAATCAGAAGAAGCTGTTGCAGCTCAGAATAAAGCTAAAGAAGCTATTGCAAAATATGCAGATAGTCCTTGTCCTGACTTAGCAAAAGTTAGAGAACTTCAGGATTACTTCACTGATAAATCAGTATGGATTATCGGTGGTGACGGATGGGCTAACGATATCGGTTACGGCGGTATTGACCACGTATTAGCACAGGGTAAAAACGTAAATATCCTTGTTCTTGATACTGAAGTATATTCAAATACAGGCGGTCAGGCATCTAAATCAACTCCAACCGGCGCCGTTGCAAAATTTGCTACAGGCGGTAAGAGAACATACAAAAAGAACATGGGCTTGATGAGTATGTCTTATGGTTATGTTTACGTTGCATCAGTTGCATTGGGTGCAGACAGAGCTCAAACTCTTAAAGCATTCCAGGAAGCTGAAGCATACAACGGACCATCTATCATCTTTGCTTATGCTCCTTGTATCGCTCACGGTATTGATATGTCTAAAACTCAGACAGAACAAAAACGTGCGGTTGAAGCCGGATACTTCCCATTGTATCGTTACAATCCGGAAGCCGAAATTCCATTTACTTGGGACGCTAAGGAGCCAAAAGCTGATTATCAGGAATTCATCAGATCAGAAGGACGTTATAAGTCATTACTTAAAACAAACCCTGATGCTGCTGAAGAACTTTATGCTCAGGCACAAAAAGATGCAGCTACAAGAATGGATGTTTATAAGGCAGTTGGTGCATTATTAAAATAATTCACTGACACAATTAAGTAAAAGGGTACATAATAATATGTACCCTTTTCTTTAGCAAATTTAATTTTTACTGGAGTTAATAAATATATGAAAATTAGTTTTACCCCAATTAAATACATTATGGCAGGCACATTGTTAGTGGGAACATTTGGCAATATAGCCCAAGCTAATGCCCAAATCACAAAAGACAAAGAATTTGATACATTTATAAAAACAACACCAACTCCTGAAGGGATATCTGTTGATGAGCTTGCAAAAGAAGCACCATCAGCGAAAATTAAAGTGAATGGCGAAAATAAATTCGCAAAATTTGTAGTAGATTTATCTGAAAATGTTTTATACACATACAATAACGGCAATGCCGAAAAGGCCTACCTTATAGCAAGCGGGAAGCAATCAACCCCAACCACTCCTGGAGTAAGAATAGTATCACATACCGAAACTTTTCCGTACAGAACAGCCCCAAGACATACAAAAAGAAGAAGAAATCCGAGAGCATACGGGCCAAAGGCAATTATTTTAGACATACTTGACATAAAAACAGGAGAGAGAAGTCGAACCGGTGAATTTATACACGGGAACAACGACTCAACTTCCATTGGCAAATACGCTTCAAAAGGTTGCATGCGCATGAACAATGAAGTAATAAAAGAACTTGCGAAGAGCACTAAACGAGGCGATATTGTTATCATTTTACCAAACAAAAATTTGTAAAACTAACGTTGCGGCTTATATATAATATTTCCCCCTGAAACATAATCACGCAAAACTTTTTTGCCAAGTCCCGGCTCGATATTGCCATAAACGGTAATCCCACGTTTCGAAAACTCTTCAAGCCAATTCGGTTTGAAGCCCTCATCATAACCGGTGATTTTTTCAACATCTTCGGATTTTACACTATAATATATAGATTTAATCCCGGACCACATAATAGCTCCAAGGCACATCATACAGGGCTCTGAGGAAGAGATTCTTTGCAGGGGCTTTTTGATGAATACACTTAAAAAGAAGATACCTCTTCCGGCTGCCGTATTCATAAGTTCGACGGCATTTGTTATTCCTCACCTGATCATGACCCCGATCCTGGATTCGGGATTGGTATATGCACTGATCGGTATTGCGAATTTATACCTTATCTCTGTTTTATTCTCCATAATTGTTTTATGGCGTGGGAATATATGGGTTTCCTGCGGACTCCATGCAGCGTGGAATTATGTTTTGAACATAATCCTGGGACTTACGGTATCAGGAAATGATGCAAAGATGGACGGATTGTTTCTGATCGGGATAAACAAGCTTAACATTATCAATGGGTCAGAATATGGATTTGAGGCAGGAATAGCAACGACGGTTATAACAATAATAACGATTTGCGTTATTCTTTATATATGGAAAGTCAGGAGTGATAATAATGGAATTCAATAATAAACTGTATGAACTTCGTAAACAAAAGGGTCTTTCACAGGAAGAACTCGCAAATCGTTTGAACGTTTCCCGCCAAACGGTTTCCAAATGGGAAGTTGGAGAATCTTCACCGGACATGGAAAAGCTTGTTGCAATCAGTGAACTTTTTGACATCTCACTGGATGAACTTGTGCTTGATAAAGCTGTGAAAAAAGAGGAG
>CACXAK010000073.1 GCA_902765655.1 uncultured bacterium
ATCCCATCATTTTTGATTGCGCATCTGCCAATCTTTGAGCACGCAAAACAACCCATGCAAGGAGTAAGCGGCTTCATACCAATTTGATAGATTTTAGAGTCTATTCCTTCTTTTTTCAGCGTTTTTGAAATTTCTTTCAGCGCTGTGTATGTACAGCCCTTTTCATGCGGTGAACCGTTGAATAATAATACTTTCAATACTCTCTCCTTAAAATAAACCTGTTTCATATACGGCACACGAGATACTGCCGATTTTTCTATTATATCATTGCTTTGCATAATTTCAAAAACTTTACAGCTTCTTAAAAATATTATTAACGTAAATTACTAAAATTATTTACTTTTAGAATAAAAGCGGGTAAAATTTTCATATAAAAAAATTAAGGAGTTATTATGTCAGAAATAAATTTTACGGTTGATAAAGAAAAATGTATTCATTGCGGAATGTGCGCAAATGATTGCGGCGCAGGAATTATAGAAATGAATGCGGATAAAATTCCGACAATTAAAAAAGACGATGAACAATATTGTATGAAATGCCAGCATTGTCTTGCGATTTGTCCTGTCGGTGCAATTTCAGTATGCGGGAAAAAGCCTGAGGATTCTGATATTTGTGATGAAAACCTGCCAAGCGATGAACAAATTTTGAATTTAATTCAGCATCGCAAAAGTATAAGAAGTTACAAACATGAAAACCTTGATAAAGCAACTTTGCAAAAACTTAAAGATATGCTTAAATATTCCCCGACCGGTTGCAACAACCATAAATTGCATGTTGCATTGATTGATGATGTTGAAATAATGGACAAATTCAGAAACAGAACAAACAATACAATCAAAAAAGCTTTTTTATCAAATAAATGGATTCCTGTAACAAAGAAATTCGAAAAATTCAGACAGCAATTTATTGACGGGAAAGATATAATTTTCAGAAATGCACCGCACATGATTGTAGTTTCTGTCCCTGTTAATGCACCATGCGCACCTGTTGATCCGATAATTTTACTAAGCTATTTTGAACTTTATGCTCAAAGCTTGGGAGTCGGCACATTGTGGTGCGGATTTGCAGAAATTGCTCTTAAACTAATGCCTGATTTGTGCCAGTATCTGGAAATCCCTGAAGGGTATAAAGTGGGTTATGTCATGCTGTTTGGTAAAACCGATTTAAAATACCAAAGAGCAACTCAACCGGAAGATTACGACATCACCATTGCTGAAGAAGGAGAAATTTTCCCTGCAACTTTTTGGGATAAAGTAAAAAGATATTTTTGGAATGCTTTAAGATAAAAAACTCCTCCAAATAAAGGATAAAAACCACTACATTATCGTAAATAATTAAATTGGGGTACGAAGTACAAGGGGCATCTTTATGGAACAGTGGCTAGACTTGGAGGAAGAATTTTATTCACCAGCGAATGATGAAATATCTGATTCGATTACACAGAATTGGACTCAGCAGGCACTTGAATGTTATTATTTAAACTGCGACTGCAAAAGATGCTCCATTACCCAAGGGCATTACTCATTTATATGCCAGATGCCAAGAGTAATTGATACACTCCTTGAAACTGTCGGAGCCCCGGAACAGGAGCGAAAAACTGCCTGAATAAATTGATTTTAAAAAAGTTTATGCGTACGTCCTTTTGTGACGTACGCATATTTTATATTGATAATGTAAATAATCTCTTTCTACTTACATAAATACATTTACCCTGCCCCTTTGATTAATTACTACAACAAACGACCTCTTAAAAGAGGTTGTTTTTACTATTTACATTGCTTATTTATTTTATTATAATTTTGTTATGGAGTTTGAAGAAAAAACATTAAGTTCGAAAGTACAGTTTGAAGGAAAAGTTGTCAAGGTAATAAAAGATGACATAGAAACTTCTGACGGACATAAATCATTCAGGGAAGTAGTCGTTCATAACGGCGGAGTAGTTATTGTTGCCCTGACAAATAACAATAAAATCATATTAACAAAACAATATCGTTACCCGCTAAAAAGCGTAAATATAGAACTTCCGGCAGGAAAACTTGAGATAGGTGAAAATCCTGATGATGCAGCCCCAAGAGAGCTTGAAGAGGAAACAGGATACAGAGCAAAAAATTGGAAATCGTTAGGTTACATCAACACAACTCCGGGAATTTGTACAGAAAAATTGTATCTTTATTTTGCATCTGATTTGGAATTTGTCGGGGAACATCCTGATGAGGGCGAAATTATAAAATCCAAAGAGTTTACGCTTGATGAAGTTTTTGAAATGATAAAAAATGGTCAAATCAATGATTCAAAAACAATTTGTGCTCTGTCAAGAGCTTTTTGTAAGGGTTTCAGTTTATGATTAAAATGATTGCCACTGATATTGACGGAACAATTTTACCCTATGGAGGAGAATTTCGGCCTGCAGTTTTGGATTGCATAAATGAATTAACCAAAAAAGGAATAAAAATTGTTCTTGTTACAGGCAGAATGCACTCATCTGCTCAAAGCAATTTAAAACCGCAAATTGCAAAAGAGATTATTGAATGGGCAAGAAAAAATAATGTTCATCTGAATTTGTATCTTGATGATAAATTGTATGTTGAAGAAGACAATGAAATTATTCAATATTACATAAAAGGCAAATTCGTTGATTATACGGTATGCTCATTTGATGATTTGGAAATAAAAGATGTAAACAAACTTTTGGCAATTGACATTCACAACCCTGAACGCGTGACATCATGGGTAAATATTTTAAAGGAAAAATATCCTCAGTTATACATTGTAAAATCGACCCCGTATTTTTGCGAAATCGGGCCATCAGATGCCAAGAAATCTTTGAGTGTCGAGTTTTTACGCAATTATTGGGATATAAAAAAAGAAGAAGTATTAACTATCGGGGATCAGAATAATGACATTGATTTAGTCGAATGCGGCGGGATTGGAATCGCAATGGGCAACGGCACGGAAGAATTAAAATCATGCGCTGATTATATAACAGATACCTGCGATAATGACGGATTTGTCAAAGCAGTTGAAAAATTTTGCCAACTATAAACTAAGACATCTTAGCTTTATTTTTTTTATTTTTAAATTCTCGTAATGTTCTTTTTCACGGTATGCAAATACCTTTGCAGGATTGCCTCCAGCAATAGATAATGGAGGAATTTCACCATGAACAACTGCCCCTGCCTGAATAATTGCACCTTCGCCAATTTTTGCCCCGGGTAAAATGATTACTCTTGCACCTATCCATACAAAATCTTCAATTACAGTCGCATTATGTTTTATAAAATTTCCGTCATAAGGTAAGTCATCTCCTTTGTAATTATGAGTATCTGAAATTATTAATGCATCAAAACCTATCACCACATTATTACCAATTACTACTGAACCTTTACCACTTGTACGCAAACCGTTTAGACGTACATCATTTTGAATAACAGTATTTTTATTTACAGTCGAGTATTTCCCGCAATATAAATTTTTCCCTATGCTCTTTGCAGTAAAACGAACCTGAATACTATTGCAAACAAGCCGAAAATTATCTCTTAAAAATTTGTTTGGTATTAAACACGACAAAAGTTTTATCATAAAAAAATTATACTACTTTTATGTACTATCAGAACGTATAATTTACAAAAATTTACGTATACACTATACGTAAATGAATAAAGATTTTTATAAATTATTAGGTAAAAATATTAAAAACAGGCGAAAACAATTAGGTTATACCCAACAAGAATTGGCAGACAAACTCGGCATTTCACTCAATTTTATGGGGAAAATCGAAGTTGCATTTTCGAAACCGTCTTTGGATACTTTAATTAAAATCGCGGAAGAATTAGATACTAATATTTCAGAACTTTGCAATTTTGAATAATTATTTTTTAAAGCTGTCGCGACACAAACCTTTTATCCACCATGCGCAATCGGAACAAAGCTGTTCATGTTTTTCTTTTGTAAAAACTTTTTTTATTTTTTCAAGAATTTCAGAATATTTATATATTTTTCCTTTTGTAATATCTAAAATCTCTGCAACCTTTGAATCTAACTGATTTACGGATTGTTCTATGCATCTTGATTTTTCATTTTTTAAAAGTGCAGGACATTTTTTGCACAAATCATCGCTGCTGTCGGCAATCAGTATGTCAGCATCAGGATTTTGCTCGAGCTTTTGCGAAATTTTACTCCATGAATTTGCCTGAGTTTTAGAATAATTTTGGCCTTTATATCCCTGCAAACACAAAAAATGATGGGGTCTTAATGTTATTTTCATAATTTAATCAAATATTACACATCAGCGACTTCAGGCAAATCAATGCTTTTCAGTCTTTGTTCTATACGTCTGTACCACTTGAGGTGTTGTTTGAACAAAATTTGATAATCTTCAACTTTACCTGTTGAAATATTATGGAACTGTTCATCACAAACATCTGTCAACGCCTGTTCTAAAAATTTTGTATATTCATGCCTGTCAATATTTTTGTCGGTCAATTCAATACATTTCCCGAAATCTGCAATAACTTCAGGTCTGTTGTCTCTGAAGAAACAATATTCTATTGCAACAGGAATAAGATTTACTTTACCGTATTTTTTTACGGCATTTTGCGCAATATATGCAAGCCCTGTCTGAAATTCAATCGGTCTGTAATGAGGCGGTCTTATTATTCCCTGAGGGAAAATACACAGTATATTTCTCAAATCTTTTAATAAATCTACTGAATATTTTAATGCTTTCATTGCAGACTGAGGAGATTTTTTATTTACAGAATATGCACCCCCGCGTCTTAGCAAAGGAAATCTGTTTAATTCCTCGACCATAAGACGAATTTCTTTTTTACAGATCCGGTGCGCAATATTATACAATACAATCCCGTCCCACCAGTTTGAATGCGGGAAAAACATAATTGTCGGAGCATCTTTATCTCTGTTTGTATAATTTTCTACACCATTATATCTGAATGCGTAAAATCTGTTTTGAAGCATATTAAAGAAAAACAAACTCGCTACAGTAAGCCAAAACTTGTTTGTTTTAGCCGGTTTAAACGCTTCTTCCTTGCCCCTTAACTGAGTTGGTGGGACATCATTATATAATTTTTCCTTCACTACCATAAGACTATATTACCCCAACATCTGATAAATGAAAACCCTTTATAAAGAAATATTTAAACTCTTTTTTCTAATAATACCACGGCATTGGCTTCTATTGCAAGTTTTTGACCGACTGCATCAAGATTTTCTTTTGTTTTTGCTTTCACAGAAATATTAAACGGCTCAGTTTCCAATATTTTTGCAAGCGCAGATTTCATTTTTGGAATATAAGGCATCATTTTTGGCTCCTGAGCAATAATATTACTGTCAATATTCACAATTGAATAACCTTTATCCTTTACAATTTCAAAAACTTTTTTTAATAACAATGTGCTGTCAATATCTTTATATTTTGCATCGGTATCAGGAAATAACGTCCCAATATCATCGATAGCCAAAGCACCCAACATTGCATCTATAATTGCATGAATAAGTACATCCGCATCCGAATGACCCAATAAACCTTTTTCATGAGTAATTTTTATTCCGCCGATAATTAAATCACGACCTGAAATTAATTTATGAATATCATAACCTATTCCGATTTTATACATTTTATTCTCCTACCATCCTTTATCCAAAGCGTTTTTAATCGCATGCTGAGCAAGAATTAATGCAGCAAAACCCTTGGCTTCATCATTCACATACTGCTCACAATCGCAATATTCCTCAGGGGTACTTTTTACGTTTGAAGTACGATACATATTCCCTAGCATCCCAAACTTTTTGTTGTAATTATAATCCATTACACCGTTGAATGCCCTCAGACCCGCATCAAAATACTTTTTATCAGTCACATAACCCTTTGTATATGCATCGACAAGTGCATAAGACATCATCAAAGTTCCGGAGGTTTCAAATCGGTTACACTTGTAAATATTCGGATAAACAACATTTCTCCACATGCCTGTTGTATAATCCTGATATTTAAGCATTCCGTCAAAAAATTTTGCTAATTGCTTTTTCATCGGCTTTGCATATTTTTCATCTTTTATGATATCTAAAAGCTCCATTTGAGTCAGAACATACCAGCCAACACCTCTAAGCCAGACAATATTATTTAATTCTCCGTCTTTAGTTGCTCCATGAGCATACAAACCGTTTTCCATAAGCATTCCGTCTGCAACCCAATTCATACGCTCATATATATCCTGATAATTTTTTTCATCCGAACTGTATTTTGCCAAGAATGGGAAAATGCTGTATAATCCATCAAGACCAAATTGCCAATATGCCCATTTTGCGTTATTTACCTTATGTCTGTAATTATTTCCGCATTTTTCAAGCTTCCCTTGCTTTGGAATATTGTTGTATGCGATTTCAATGGCCTTCGAATACTTTTTATCCTCAGCTCTCAAATTATACATTGGATAATATACAAGAATAGTATCCACTTCCAATGGTTTTGCCTCATTGTTAGGATTATTTTTATTATTTACAGCCCCGTCAGGCAATAACATATCATTATAATAGCTTTTTACAAAATCATAATAATCATCGCGCTTCAATAATGCAATCATAATAAAAGCATCATAATATTTGAAATTATTTTGAGAACGCTCAACATTCCACGTAAAATCAGCAACATCAAAGGACGGGAAATGAGAATTATAATCAATTATTTTGGCTATATATTCATCTGCAATACGAGAATTTTTTAATGAATGCTTATATGATACCGAAACATTATTATGGTAATAAAAAATGCAGATAACAGCAGTTATCGCAACCAGAAACAACAAAAACAGAATTATTAAAAATTTATGTCTCTTACTCATTTTTGAATTGTAGCACGTTTTTTGCTATAATGAACATTATATGAAGAATATTAAGAATATTAAGAATATCGAAATCAATCCGTTATCAGTTCTGAATTTTGCAACTTTTTTGCAATATCAAAGATTTGTTATGCCAATTTCATTCTTGTTTTATATATACAACGGATTGAATTTTTCAGATTTTATTCTTTGTCAAAGTATATACAGTGTAACTTGTCTTTTAGGCAAATTTTTCATGGGATTTGTAGGAGATATATTTTCAAAAAAATATGTTTTGATTGCGGCATATTTGTTATTCATGATAAGAGTTGTTCTTTGGATAAATTTTAGCGGCTTTTGGATAGTATTATCAGGAGAAATTTTATACGGTTTATTTAAATCATTATACAGAGGAAACGTAGATAGCTACATATATGAATATCTGGAACAAAAAAAATCCGGCAGCGAAATGATTGATAAATACGGTAAATGGGCATTCTATACTTCTCTTGGTTCTGCTGTTAGCTGTATTGCGGGTGTTATATTATATAAATTTTACGGTTTTCACACAATATTATATATTGAACTTATTACTCAAGTCCTTGCCATTTCGTGTTTATTATTACTGCCGAACACAAAAGCCAAAAATGGCAAAAAATTTGAACCGTTAACTTATGTCAAAAATATTATTAATGGAGCAAAATCAGTATTTACAAACGCAAAAGTTAATTATAACGTATATTATTCCGCAATGCTTACCGGCTTTACAAGCATATTTGTATGGAATTTTCAGCCGCTTTTGAAACTATCATCTGCACCTGTTATCCTGTATGGAATAATTAATTTTATAAACCAAATTTTTAGAGCAATAGGAGGATTAATTGCAAAGAATTTTGCATCAAAATTTAAAAAATATTTAATTGCAATTGAATATTTCTCAGTTCTACTCTCGTTTATTCTTTTAATTTCCGGATATTATATTAAAAACTATATATTTATATTCTGCGCGTTATTCATAATATGTATAGCCATAATTTTATTTATAATATTTAATGTATTTAACATATCTAACTTGCACAAAAATACTGAAAGCAGCGGCCGTGCAACATCTGCCTCCGTCAACACTTTCGCAGGAGATTTAGCATCGTTTTTACTATTACTGAATTTTAAATTTATATATGATAAATTAGGAATATACAATACACTTACAATATTTATGGTCTTTGCATGTATTATATTATTCCCCGCTTTTGGTAAAAGATTTCAAAACAATAATTAATCATTAAAATCTTCAATAAATTTCGAAATACCGTCCTGAAATTTAATTTTTGGGATATAGTTCAGAAGCTTTTTTGCTTTTGATATGTCAGCATAAGTTCTTATCATATCTTCACATGGTACAGGTTCGGTTTTTATATTTGCTTTTTTCCCAATTAATTTTTCCAACAAAGAAATTAAATAGCTCAAATTTACCGGATTTTCGCAACCTAAATTTATAATTTCATAAGGTGTTTGGTCATAATATATTGCAGATATTATACCATCGGAAATATCTTCTACATGAGTGTAATCACGATATGATGAACCATCTCCGTACATCGTCAGTATTTCACCATTTCTG
>CACXAK010000074.1:0-926 GCA_902765655.1 uncultured bacterium
ACTGAAAGATATTAAAATCATAGCCACAACATTTAATAGAGTATTAAGAGGCATGCAGCATGACAGAATTAAATATCAGGAAGATATTGCAAAAGAATTCAAGAAAAACAAAATAGATATACCTGCGCAAGCTCTTGACAGTGATTTAGAGAATAAAATAAAAGAGTTGGAGGCCTCAAAAACCATAGCCCCCTCAGATAAACCCGAAGAAGAAAATGACAATTTTCATACACTATAAATAATTATTAAAAATTGTTAAGTTTGTAAAATAATGATTATCAAAGGATTTCAACCTAGTGTTGGAATTCTTTGATTTTTTTTAGTCAATTTTTACTTACAAAAATTGTTTATAAAAACATAGGGGATATTTAAACAATAATAATTTGAAAGGGGAAAAAGAGATGACTTACATCAGAACATTGGCAACCAGTGCTTATCAAGGGGGACAAAAAAGAATTGACTTTAGAGCAGATGCGATTAAAACTGCAGAGCAAAAGGCACAAATAGCAAAAGAACAAACAGATGCTATTCAGGCAAAAAAAGATGCTAAAGCAGATGCAAATGCAAGATTGGAAGCAAGACAACGCGCACATCAAAACAAAAAAGGTTTTATTACATTTAAAGATCCCGAAACCGGAAAATACGTTTCAGGAACACCTGCAGAAAAATCTGCAGCACTGAGAAAAGCACAACAAGATGCAGCACAAGCAAGAAAAAACTTTAAGGGTCATGTAACAGAAGTTAGCCCATACGATGGCAGCAAACAACCTGTAACCCCAGAAACAGCAGAGTGGTGGAGATCACAGAAAAAATTTGTAAAAAATCAGCCAAAACCAACTCCGGCTCCTGGACCAAAACCAACTCCGGCTCCTGGACCAAAACCAACTCCGGCTCCTGGACCAAAACCAACTCCGGCTCCTGGACCA
>CACXAK010000074.1:947-14629 GCA_902765655.1 uncultured bacterium
GGACCAAAACCAACTCCGGCTCCTGGACCAAAACCAACTCCGGCTCCTGGACCAAAACCAACTCCGGGACCAAAACCGACTCCATTGCCGGCTCCAATTCCTGGACCAAAACCAGCTCCGGGACCAAAACCGACTCCGTTGCCGGCTCCAATTCCTGGACCAAAACCAACACCGGCGCCAAAACCGGGATTCCTGGGCAACCTTGGCAAGTTCGCGAAAAAATTAGGTAAATGGGGTATTCCGTTATTGCTTCTCGCAGGCGCAGCATATTTACTCAAAGATTGCAAAGGATGCAGCAATGGAGCAGCACCTGTAGCCCCTGCAAATCCTGAAAAAGATTGCAAGGCAACGGCAAAAGAAGATGTAACTAAAAAAGAAATAAAAAATATTGCATATAAAATGCAGGCAGGTGACCGTCTTGACAAAGTAATCGAAGCAAAATACGGTATTAAAGACCCTGAACAAAACAAAAAAGTTCGCGAATACGTCAGAGAACAAATGGGATTACCAAAATCTGGCCAGGATGCTTCAGGCAAAACAATTATTCCAAAAATAGAACAAAACGGTAAAACAGTATATGATGCATATTTCTTCCCTGAACAATTACCAAAAGAACTTGGCGGGGCAAAATATCAGGATAATAAAGTTCAAAAATCAAAATATGACAAAACTAAAGGGGTAAGCCAGGAAGCAAAAAATAAAACAAGAACAGAAAAAACTTCAAATGGTTACAAAATTATTACAACCTGTAAAAAAGCAGACGGTTCAGTAGAAACTTCAGTAGCCGCAACCGGCTTAACCAAAGAAGAAGCTGACAAACTCGTAAAAGAAATGAACAAATAATATGGTTCAAAAGTTATTCAAAATCGGTACCGATCAAACGGTACCGATTTTGTCTTGAAAGGCAATTTGTGGTAAAATACTGATATGAATATCAATATTGAATGTACAAACGAATTTGATGGTTGGAATTTGGATTTTGATTGGGTTAAGAATACAGCAAAATCAACATTTGAGTATTTATTAAATCAGAATGAAATTAAAACAAATTGCTGCCTGGCTAATTATGAATACGAATCAGTTTCATTTGATTTTGTGTTTTGCAATAGCGGACAGACCCACGCCATAAATCTTGAATACCGCAGCAAGGACTATCCTGCAGATATTATCACATTTGCAGTATTTGCAGACAGTCCGGGAGATGAAAGATTTGTCCTTGACGGGGATATTAACCTCGGAGAAATAATCATTGCTCTTGATAAAATGATTGAAGGTGCGGAAGAAAAAGGAATTTCGAAAGAAGATGAACTTGCATTTTTCATTACACACGGGATAATGCATCTTTTGGGATTTGACCACCAGACACAACCTGAGTATGATTTTGTAGTAGATTGGCAAAAAAAAGCATTAGGAAGTATAGATATAAATTATGACAAAATATAAATCACAGGGTTTTATAAATACTTTTAGAAACGCCCGCAAGGGTATGCGCTTATCATTAAAAAGCGAACAGAATATCCGAGTACATATTTTATGCGGAGCATTCGCACTCGCATTGGGATTTGCATTGAATTTTTCGACGGTAAAGTTTTGCATATTGTTACTAACAATAGTAATGGTTATTTCGTCTGAAATGATGAATTCAGCAATAGAATTTGCACTTGACTCAATTTATCACAACAAATATTCACGCATGGTCGGAATGGCAAAGGATATCGCTGCAGGAGCAGTTATGATTGTAACCGTTGTTGCATTAATGGTAGGGGCTTTATTATTTATCCCGCCAATTTACAGGATTATTTTGAGTTAGTGATTACTGCATTTCTTTTAAAACATTATTCGTAATATCCTCTCCGCCGGAAATTACCATTCCAGTCGGCAGAACAAGATTATAATCAAACTTTTTGGCCTGTGTGGCTACAAGATTTTTTATGTTTGATGTTATCTGAACAATTTTTTTGCTGTATTCTTCATCTATTGCATTTCTTTTTGTTTCAATTTCTTTGCTGTAATTTGCCTGCAACTGAATGGCTTTTTGTTCATCTTGAGTATTCGCAATTTCATTTTGAGCTTTTGAAATCAGCGTTTGAAGTTCCTGTAATTGCTTATCCTGACTTGATTTAAGATTTTTTATATCTTTAGACTGTTCCATAACCTTGGTTATATCAACAACAGCTACCTTGTAGCGGGGAAGCGAAATTGCAACATCATTCATAGTATAACCGCCAATAAAAAACAAAGCGCAAGCCGCAACAAACCAAATGTTTTCTTTTTTCATAGTATAAATCCTCATTTTGCCTGACTACATAAAACATATTATTGGTATATTGTTCATTTTTTCTTTTTGTCTTGAAGCAAAAAGAAAAAACGAACCAAAAAAGAAAAACACGCTAGGGTACAATACTGCCTTACGGCAGCATAAGACCACTTCGTGGTAATATGTGTTTTTGCCTTGCGGCAAAAATCTCTTAGCGGGGCTAAGGACAACGCCCCGCACACCTGTAAGATTTCCGACCTTTACGAAGTGAGCAATCATTGTTTGCGACACGACAACAAGGCGGGATTTGTCTGAACGATAGTGAGTTATCCCGCCTGAATGTGGAGCATAGCCCGAGCAGAGGATATAAGACGTAAGCCGTATTCGCTCAATGCGAGGGCGTACAAATGATTAGCGAACGTAGTTCAGGTCGGGGAGTTTCTTTGCGCCCCGTTTCTTTGCGGTCAAAGAAATGGGGCATGGTTGTTTGTAAAAACATGCATATCGATAATATGTTTTATGTAACTATAATTACCCATAATATGAAAAATATAATTCGCCAACAAGATAAAAAAATATCTCCTCCAGTTAGAGAAGATATTATATACACTTTCTTGTAAACACTTGTGATGCCCTCAATACGAGGATTTATAATTAAGCAAAAATGCTTTTTAATTCGTTTTTGGTTTCTTCCTTTTTAGGATTATTGTTATTCATAAGCAATTCCCCGCCATAAAAAGGATTAGAACCGTTTTTGTCTTTTGCTGTTTCAGATGTAAATATACTCATAAACTGAGATTTGTTTGCCTCAGAAGTTTTTTGAGCTTCCGGAACAACAGCATTTGCATTAACATTTGGCATATATTTTCCATCAATTTTTGATGAAATTGCTGCCTGAGAATTTAAAAATTGAATAGATTTCAATGTGTCAGCATTTAGCTGAAATTGTAAGGTGTTATTTAAAGCTATTTGTTTTTGTGCTTGTACATCAACTTTCCCGTTATATAAATCAATCCCCAATTCAGGTTTAGCCAAAGAACCAACTTGTGCATTAGAAGTGATGTTGTTTGTATAAGCAGCGCTTTTTTGAGCAGCACGATTTAGAATCTCCTGAGAAACTTCTTTAAGCATTGATCTGTCAATGCCATTTTTGTATAGAGAAGTATAATTTACATTAAGACTCATAGTTAATCCCTTGTTTCCTTACAAATAAATAATCGGCATATTTAATTAAAACTTTAGAAAATTATTGGTTATTGTTAAGGAATTGTTACATTATAAAGGTTGTGATTCAAAATTTGGAATAAACCTATTGCAAAAGAAATATGTTCATACTAATATGAACACACAGCCGAAATAGGCCTTGGTATGCCTATGAAGCGAAGAAGATGTACGTAGGTTGGCGCTGATGCGCCAACAAACAAAAAAAGGAGAAACGAAATGCCAAAATTAAAAACACACAGATCCGCAGCAAAACGTTATAAAGTTACTGCAAGCGGAAAAATTATGAAAAGACAAGCAGGCATCGGCCACTTGCTCCAACACAAGTCAGCATCAAGAAAACGCAGAATTTTCAAGATGGTTGACGTTTCTGAGTCACATGTAGCACTGGTATCTAAAGAGTTACCATACAAGAAGTATTCAAGATAGGAGCATAAAAAATGAGAATTAGACGTGGTAGTGCCGGTGTTAAAAGGCACAAAAAAATATTAAAACTTGCTAAAGGTTTTATTGGTGCAAGAAGCAGAATCTTTAAAGTAGCTAATATCGCTGTAATGAAAGCACTTAAATATGCTTACAGAGATCGTCGTACAACAAAACGCAATATGAGAAGATTGTGGATTGTAAGAATCAACGCAGCTGTAAGACAACGCGGTATGAGCTATTCAAAATTCGTAAATGCTTGCAAAAAAGCAAATGTTGTTGTTAACAGAAAAATGCTTGCTGATATGGCAGTAAGAGATTCTGAAGCATTTGATGTAATTTTTGAAACAGTTTCAAAATAGTTACATAAAATAAAAATTATAAGAATAGGGTGCAATTTTTGCACCTTATTTTTATGCTAAAATCAAACTATGCACAAGCCGATTTATTATATAAAAGAACTTTTAAAAATCGCATTCCCCATCATACTCGGCAACGTCGGGTTTATTTTAATCGGCATTGGGGATGTAATCGTTGCCGGTCGGCATTCGACAGATACCTTTGCCGCAATCAGTCTTGCGGCGGCAATAGTAAACTGCATTATGACTCTTGCAATCGGATTAACTGCAAGCATTTCTCCGCTATTATCAAACTACAACGGAGAAGGGAAGCCGATAAAAAGATATTTTTATCCGTCAATAAGATTTGCCCTGTGGCTTGCAGGAGTATCCTGCATTTTAATTCTTTTATTTATACCGATTATTCCGCACATCGGATTTGAGCAAAAACTTGTTAAGCCGATTCAGGATTATATGCTGATAAGCGCATTTTCAACTTTTGGCGGCGGTTTACATCACAGTTTAAAAGAATTTTTACAGGCATTTGAAATCGTATTATTTCCTAATTTAGTAACCATTTTCAGCGTATTTTTAAATCTTGCACTTAATATAATTTTTGTTTTTGGCTGGGGAATAATCCCGTCAATGGGGGTTATCGGACTTGCCGTTTCAAGTTTTATCGTAAGATATTTTATGGGATTTGCTCTTTTAATTTACTGCCACAAAATTATGGAGCTGAGAAATTTCCACGAAAAGGGCTACTACAAGGCCCTTTTAAAAATCGGATTGCCGATTGCCATGGCTATACTTGTTGAATTTGTCGCATTTAATATCGTTGCAGTTTTAATGGGAAGGATTGCAGGAATTTATGCAGCAGGACAAAATATTTTAATAACTTTGGTAAACATGACATTTATGATACCATTTGCAATTTCAAACGGTATTGCGGTAAAAGTCGGTTTTGCAAACGGTTCAGGGAACTTTTACGACTTTAAAAAATATTCATTTGCAGGTATCGGAATGTCACTATCATTTATGACAATTTGCGCACTTGTTTATTTATCATTGCCAAAATTTATCGTTTCAATTTTCACCCCGGACCCAAAATTGTATCAGATTGTACTTCCTGTAATGGTAATTTTGGCGGGTTATCAGATTTTTGACGGATTACAAATTTCGCTTTCGGGGATTTGTAAAGGAATTAAACAAACAAAAATCATTATGCTTGCAAACTTTATTGCCTATTGGTGCGTATCAATTCCTTTGGGTTGTTATCTCGGGTTACATTTGAAAATGAATTTGGCGGGTTTTTGGATAGGACTTTTAAGTTCATCAATAATATTGTGTGCAATAATGATATTAAAACTGCGCAAATATTATGTAAGATGACATAATATTTACATAAATCATATTATAGGAATATATTGAGAGATTGAAAATTTCTTTTTGTTCATTCTTTCTCTTTTCTTGCGATGAAAAGAGAAAGAATAGAACCAAGAAAGAGAAAAACGCTAAAGCACAGCAATGCCTGCCGGCATCGCCACGCACTTAAGATATAAGTCTTAGGACGAGCATACGTTTTTGTCCTAACGGACAAAAATCTATCAGGCGCCTAAAACAACGGCGCCTTTGATAAAAACTTCCATAGTGCGCTGCGTAGTTTTAGCAGCGCTAAGAGATTTTTGCCTGAAAGGCAAAAACACATATTACCGCGGAAGCGGTCTTATGCTGCCGTAAGGCAGTATTGTACCATAGCGTGTTTTTCTTTTCGGTTCACTTTTCTTTTTGCGTCGCAATCAAAAAGAAAAGTGAACTAAGAGAAATATTATTTCTCAACTCCAAAAATTATTTTTGTTTAACAATGTTTATTATATAATATTACTATCAAACAAGAAAGGATAAGAACATGACAGCAAATTTAGACAAAATTATGAAACCAAAGTCAATTGCGGTTGTCGGTGCTTCTACAAAAGAACACACAATCGGTTCTGACATCATGAAAAGACTTCAAGAATACAAATTCAAAGGACAAATTTATCCTATCAACCCAAAAGGTGGTATTATTGAAGGTTTACAAGCATATACTTCCGTATTGGAAGTCCCGGGAGAAATCGATTTGGCAATCATCGTTGTTAATGCTAAATTCGTTTTAGACACAATCGACCAGTGCCACCAAAAAGGTATCAAAGGTCTTTGTATCATCACTGCCGGCTTTAAAGAAACAGGCAAAGAAGGTGCTGAGGCAGAAAAGGCATTATTAGCTAAAGTACAGGAATACGGTATGAGATGCGTTGGTCCTAACTGCTTAGGTGTTGTAAATACATTACCTGAAATTTCTATGGACGGATGCTTTGCTGAATCACTTCCTGAAAGAGGTCACATCGGATTCGTTTCACAATCAGGCGCATTAGGCGGCGGTATTTTAAATATCTTAAAAGACTTAAACTTGGGCTTTGCTCAATTCATTTCAATCGGTAACCAGGCAGATGTTAACGCAGAAACAGCTTTGGAATACTGGGAAAATGAACAGGACGTTGAACAGATTCTTTTATATATGGAATCAATTCAAAACCCTGCTAACTTCAGAAAATTAGCAACAAGAATTTCTAAGAAAAAACCCATTTTGGCATTAAAAGCAGGTAGATCTGCAGCAGGTGCAAGCGCTGCATCTTCTCACACCGGTTCTTTAGCAGGTGCTGATAAAGCCGCTAACGCTTTATTAAATCAGTCAGGTGTAATCAGAGAATACTCATTAAAGAACTTATTCTCAACCGCTAAAGTTTTTGCAAACTGCCCTATCCCAAAGGGTGACAGAGTTGCAATCATTACAAACTCAGGTGGCCCTGGCATTATGGCAACTGATGCTGTTTGCGAATACGGTATGCAAATTGCTAAAATTACAGATGCTACAAAAGAAAAATTAAGAAGCTTCTTACCATCAGCTGCATCTGTTAAAAACCCGATCGATATGATAGCTTCAGCTCCTATCGAACACTACAAGCAAACATTAGAAACAGTTATTGCTGATGAAAATGTTGATATGATTATTTGTATTTACTTACCGTTCTTGGGTCTGAAAGATATTGATGTTGCTAAAGCATTGATGGAAATTAAGGCAAAGAATCCTCAAAAACCGGTTATCGGTGTATTTATGACTAAATCAGAATTCTTCACAGCATTATCTGATATGGATGTTAATATTCCGTTCTTTATGTATGCTGAAGAAGCTGCTGAAGGTTTACACAGATTAAATCAACAAAGATTATGGATTGAAAGACCGGAAGGCAAAATTCCATCTTATAACGTTGATAAAGCAAAAGCAGAATCAATTATTAAACAATCAATTGCTGACGGCAGAGAACAGTTAACAACAAGAGAATCAATTGATGTATTAGATGCATACGGAATCAGAGTTTGCAAATCAGGATTTGCAACAACTGAAGATCAGGCAGTATCTATTGCAGATTCAATCGGCTACCCTGTTGTTATGAAAATGACATCAAAAACGACTTCTCACAAAACAGATGTTGGCGGTGTAAGAGTAAACATTCAGTCAGCTGAACAATTGAGAGCAGAATATCAAGACCTTATTTCTAAACTTGAAGCAAAAGGATTGCTTGACGGTTTGGAAGGTGTAATCATACAGGAAATGGTTAAAGGTAACCGTGAAATGGTTTGCGGTGTTGCAACAGATCCTCAATACGGTCATATGATGATGTTCGGTTTGGGCGGTGTATTTATCGAAGTTATGAAAGACGTAACATTCAGAATTGCTCCGCTAACTGACGTTGATGCAAAAGAAATGATTAAATCAGTAAAAGCATACAAACTGTTAGAAGGCGCAAGAGGTACAACTCCTGCACAAATGGAACAAATTGAAGAAACAATTTTGAGATTATCTCAATTAGTTTCAGACTTCAGCTTCATCACTGAATTGGATATTAACCCATTGTTAATTTCTGAAAAAACAGGTGAAGGCATAGCAGTTGACGGCAGAATCAAAGTTAATATGACTGCAGCAAAAGAACAATTTGGCTGTGGCACAACTTGCACTTGCTGCCACTAATAATTAAATATCATAATGAAAATGGGTTTGGTACATTTTTTTATGGGAAGGGTTAGAGTGGGGTATGATTTTTACATCACCTACATGTTGGGCAGGTAGGCCCAACCTACATGCTATATTGTCATTCTGAACTTGTTTCAGAATCTATCAATTTAATCAAACGAATAGACCCTGAGAGCGGAATACGAACCAACGCTATTATTGTTGGGTTCCACCCAACCTACTCACTAATAGCCCCTGAAACGAGTTCAGCATGACAGTATCATGTCATTGTGAGCGAATGTAATGAGCGTAACAATCACATTATTCAAAGTTTTTATTGTAGGTTGGCTTTACTAAGCCAACATTATATATTTGTCAGATTAGTAAATCCGACCTACTACAGGCTTATTATTTTTTAAATGAATAAGGGAATGAACCGCTACAACTATTTGAATATAACGTCCAACCTGTCATACCACCTGAAACATTTGACCCAGGCCAAACATTGCCTCCATTATCCAGACTTGAAGCTTTATAAATTTGACAAGTTATATTACTTTTTCCGTAATTAGTCACACCGCTTGACGGATCAAAACCTGTTTTATTTGTAGTTGCTATAAATTTAAAAACAGCATACGAATAATCATCTAGATTATTTTCCTTTCTATAATCATCCGTTGCATTTTGAGTTATATAACCAATATAAGGTGGGCCTGGAGTAAAACCCCAGTATGATCTTAAATAATCCGGAGTATTACCATACAAATCAACATTATAAGTCACAACAGCGGTCATAATATATCCATTAAATGAACCGCAACGATATTGGTACGCATTACTTGATTTCATTCTTGCCGCTACACCAGTACTGTTACCAACCATATCTATATCCCAAGTTACAGTTCCAGAATCATTGTAGTGACAACACCAATCTCTTACATCATTATGATTACTATACCAATTTCCACTGCCGCCGCAACAAGAGTTATAATAACCTTTACTTGCATTATACACACGATACTGATCTTTGCCTTCACTGTAAAATTTATCACAACAAGCATTCTTGGGGGCCCCGGATGCCATACTATAATCAGCTTTATTCTTTATAATACAATATTCACACCAGTCATCACTTAGATTATTACCAAACGAATTATAAATATCCATTGTACAGCATTTTCTATGATTATATTTCATGTAACTGCAACATTTTGCCTGTACAGCTCCTGACATATTATCCCAAATATCAGCTTTATTAGCCCAATATTCACAACAAGTTTTAGAAGCAGAAGCTTCAGATACATTATCACAAACGCCACAATATTGCGCATAGAATTCTTCATTATATACTTTATAATGATTTTCACAACAACTATCTTTTATTGCAGGATCCAAGTCATTAAATCCAATTACATCAAACCCTTCTTTTTTATAATAATGATCTTCTTCTTCATAATACCACTGAGCACAACAAACATTTGAACCATCTTCTATATAATTTGCACTTGGATTAAATACACATGAACATATATTTTCTTTTTCTACATCATCATAAAAATAAGATTTGCTATGATCTGAATTATAAAAAATTTTTCCCGTTTTTACATCATACCACTTATTACAACAAGCTTTATTACCTTTTTTATAGTATGTGTAATACCCATCAGCATCAGTTAACAAACAACACTTATTTAAAAAAGCTTGACCACTATATCTTCCATTCTCACAACAATTACGAATGATATTTTCATCAGTAGCATCTTCTTTACAGTTGTTACAAATACTATCATGACTGTTTGCATAATCGGCGAACGAACAACAATTCAAGTTCTCAGGAGGATTATTGCCCCAAGTTTCGCAACAACTTGCCTTTTCACTATCAGATAAACTTACATCATTCGGGAATGATTTCCAGGCACTACATTTATCATCCGACTGACATACAAACCCAAAGGCAGCATAACCATAAGCCGAACATTTATTCTTCTCTCCACCCGCAGGACAACCATGATCTGTATAATAAGGATCATATGCATAAACACCTGTTCCTGATACCTTACGTTTATCACAACATCTTTGGTCAGATGAAGTGATTGGGAATGACCATGCATGTTCACCATTTACCATTCCACAACAATATTTTGCCCAGTTGTCGCCTGACGGTACACCATCTCCATTTGCACAACAACTCTTTGCTGATCCCTCAGGGGTATACTTGTGGTCTGTTTTAAAAATTCTTGTATCATTACATTCCAAATAACATGCAGATTTGTATGTGTCATTACCGGAAGCATCCAATCCCGTAGTGCTGTCTACACCCAATGCCTTACAACAATAATCATCTGCCATGAAAAACGTCTTGTCACCAGCATTCCACAACTTCTTACAACATGCCTTGTAATCACTGTTTGTGAAATCTCGACGAGTATTCATTGCATTCACTGAGCAACAACCATCTACCCAAGCATTACCTGTTACATAATTACAACAAGAATCTGTGCCGTTTGTCCATATATTATGGTTATAACGCCACTGACAACAATTCTCGTTATTTTTATATGAATCCTTATTGCAACATCCGTCTTTCCAACTGTCTGAATATTGTGTAGTATTTGTTGAACTGCTGCAACAATGATCAGGAGCTGAAGTTCCCGTTGCACTTAAGCCGCTCCAGCTGCAACAATTATTCTCATTACTGCCGTTGTAACCCTTACCGTTGCCACTGCAACAAGATGCTATTTCCTTACCATAATCACTTGGACAACACCTGCTCTTCCAATTCGTTTCATTTTCATGAGAGCTGCGCAATGACGCACAACAGCCCGTATCAAATGATGTCGGATAAGTACTATACTGTCCTTCACAATCGCCGCAATAATTCTTACCCTTATTCTGACAACAATAATCTGAAATCATACCGGATATACAACACTGTGTCGTCTGGGAAGTTCCTCCACCATAATAATGCCCGGATCCGTCCTGTTTACAACAATATTTGCCGTAGTCTCCACCGCCGCAACCGCTCTGAGATAAGTTACCCTTATTACCAGGACAACAAGCCTCTTTCCAGTCATTTTCTCCTTTAAGAGATGTCGTATCTTTACAACAAGATGATGCATCATTCTTGAACGCTGTTAAATTATTGCTATACTTCATCTCACAATCCGCACAATATGAAGCATTTAGTCCACAACATTTTGACCTGTATGCAGTACCTCCGACTTCACTCGTCCAACTCTTTGAACTTGCAATATTACAACAAGTAGTATTTGCTGATCCACTGAAATCACAATCACAATATTTAGCAGCGGATGAACAACATTTCGATTGGTATGTACTGCCACCATAAGAATCTGACCAGCCCTTTGAACTCGCTATATCACAACAAGCAGTATTTGCAGATCCATTGAAATCACAACCACAATATTTAGCAGCGGATGAACAACATTTTGATTGGTATGTACTGCCACCATAAGAATCCGACCAGCCATTTGAACTCGCTATATCACAACAAGTAGTATTTGCAGATCCATTGAAATTACAATCACAATATTTTGAATCTATTGAACAACATTTTTGTCGGTATGCTGAGCCGCCATTTGCCCAATTACCAGCCTTTGCGGCATCACAACAAGTAGTATTTGCGTCTCCGCTATATACACAACATTTTGAATTCGCTGTATCTGAATAATCCACACCCTGGGATTTACAACACTTTGTTCCCGTCCAGGTACTCGTTGCATTACAACAATATTCATTCGCTAACGAAGATACATTACAACATACACTATTCTGTCCGCTGACCAGTGCATTCCCTGCGCTGTCTTTACAACAATATGAAGCAAAATCACTGATTTGACCAGGGTTTGAACCCACACAACAGACATTCTTCCAGTTTGACTGAGATTTATAGGACGATGCGGTATCCTTACAACATGTTGTATCCAACTTAAATGAATCGTAATTATAACTATACTTCATTGAGCAATCTGCACAATAATCCGCATCTATTGCACAGCACTCCGCACTCGAATCTCGACAACACATATTATTATGCCCGTCACCCCAGGTCGCCGTACCCGTTTTAGTTTTACAACAATATTTCGTGTAATCGTCATTAGACATTCCACTTGGGTTTGTCGAGCCACAACATTTTGGCTGCCAAGCTGTTAATAACGTATTGTCGGTAGATAATCGCGAATATACTGTACTATCACTACAACATCTCGGGAAAGCATATAAACTACTGATTCCGGTTTGACTGCGAATTGCACAACTGTCAGGACATATTCCATGATTCTTACAACATGCTAACTTGTAAGCATCACTGATAGTGTCACTGTTACCGTCTCTGTCCTTCCAGCTATCGCCACTGCCCAAATTCTTAAATATTGTACAACACTCTTTGCTCGGATTCGGTGCGTCAGGATGACAACAATATTCAGAACTGTTTCCGTTATTTAAGGTGTAATCCGTTGTATTATCCTTACAACAATTTGATCGGTAAATCGAATTCTTACTATAATTTGTCGGCATATGACAACAATTCAACTGCCATACAGGTAAACTGTTACTCGATGTCGTACAACACTCATTACTCCACTTGGTTGCCGTACAACAATTTGTATTATATGACGCCTTTGAAGGATAATTCGCACTACCCTTATGACAACAACCCTTCTGCCAGTTTGTTGTATTCTTTAAACCCGTATAATTACAACAACTCTGTGCTCTTGTGCCTGACCAGCCATTCTTATTTGAATCTATATCCGCATTACAACACTGCTCGCTCGGAGTTACTCCCGTTCCATTATAAATAGCGTTTGGCATACAACATTGTTTGTTCCAACCTACACTCGTATTATATGCCATACCATCATTCTCATGTGAACAACACTCAGGTTTATTCTTCCATTTGTCATATTTACAACAACGGCGTAATAATTTACCTTGTTTTAATGAATCCACTCCGGACTTATTAACAAGATAATTACAGCACAATTCATCTTCTCTTTCATTTGACTGCGCTTTGTTTATTGTACAACAACGACTTAATACTTCTGAATTATTACTCTTAATACCATATACATCATGATGACAACATCCGTCTAAGGTGCCGTCTGAAGTCTGCTGGGAATAATATTCCAAATGCCCATACTTCCACTCACAACACTGATTACTGTTATTCTGTGGCAAACGACAACAATATTCGTTTTTATTATTCGTATTCTTATCACTCGTATCTAATCCGTTAACACTATCATACTTACAACACTCATCATCAGGATTGTTTACTAAATTCCTCCTAGCTATTGTCTTACAGCATTCCTCACTGTTATTATCCTGACTGCAAATATCCTGACAGAATGAATACTTCTCCTTTATTGATGCTATC
>CACXAK010000074.1:14667-16732 GCA_902765655.1 uncultured bacterium
GCTGCCGTATTCGGATTTAATTTACAACAATAATCACTGGTACTGTCTGATTTACAACAAACAGGATTTGTATGACCCGTTGCCATCAAGATACTGCAGCACTCATCTTCAGGACCCGTTACTGTATGTTTTAAACATTTATTTAAGTCACAATTCTCTTTACTCGGATCACAGATATTTGGATCAGGATTACAGATTACATAATTAGCATTATCTGATGGACTCATATACCAAGGACAACATACATCATCTGGGCCACTTAATATCTTGCCTTCCTTTGTACAACATTCCTTACCCTCAGGAAATAACTCGCAAGGATCTTTTATTGTATTACATTTTTCACCCTCACACGGCTTTGGCTCTGCTGAAATTATTACACTACCGGGATCTTCATTTGTAAAGGCTGCGCCCTGACGCAAATTGATACTGAAAGTACGCAAGTCTCGTCCATATATATTCGGGCCCTTTGGACCGTTTAAATCTATCCAACCCTCTATTATATCCTTTTTGTTTTCCTTTGTTAACTGCGGCTTTAAGCAAATACTTACTCCATTCTTTAACAATGCACAAGCGCCCTGTATATGGCCTAAAGAAAAACTCGTTCTGTCATTATTCTTGTATTCATAATACTCACTGCCAAAACAATCTCCGGGTGCATCGCCGCAATACTTGCTGACCTTCATATACTTATTTATATACGCACCGGAGGTCTTTCCATATTCACCGGTGTCACTCTCCGAGTACATCATAGTTTGCTTTATGCCTTCTTTGTTCTCATTGACAGGCAAGTTCTCCAAGGATGTCAACATCTGTTTGACTTCACTCTCATATCCCACACTAAAACTGCGGTTCTGTGCTCTCGTCGTGACTACCGGGATTATTAATACCGCTATTACACCGACTACAGTCAACGCTATTAAGACTTCCGTTAAACTGAAGCCGCATTTGAAACCCTTTATCTTATTTTTTATTTTATTTATATATGATGCAAGTTGATTTTCCAATACTATAATCCCAATCCATATGTATATTTAATTATAACGTATTTTTAGACTCATGTCAATTGAATTTTAGGGAATTTTAACTTATTATAAATACAACAAAAAACCTAAGGAGGCATGATGAGAAAAATAGTTTTTTGCACAGCAATAATTTTGATATTAAACAGCATAATATTTATTGGTAATACACACGCAATGCAAAATCCATGGATAGATTGCGGAGATGATATAAGTTGTGCGGCTAAAAAGGCCGGCTTTAATTTCCCTTTAAGAGTAAGTAATTATTCTGCCAGAGCTATGGAAGATATGATTGAAATGAAATTCCAGTTGGATAAAAAACGCACAGTTACAATCAGAAAAAGTGTAAAATTCTACAATAGCGGAGATAACAGTGGTGTTTATAAAAATTATCCGGTACTAAAAGATATATCATTGAAAAATGGGGTTGAACTTAGTGTTCGCGGGAACATAAGAAAATTCTATGTTGCAAATTTTTCGGCAGAATCAGGATATTACAGCATTTATTGCGAAAAAGGAATGAAAATAAAGGACTTGGAATATCTTTATTCATTGATAGCGGAAGCAGAAGCTCCAAGATTTGATGGAAGCGAAACAAAAACACTTGAACAATTAATGGATTCAAGACGAGTTGATGGCATTGTTGAGCCGGTTTACACTCAGGACTGTTTCCCGAAAACCCTTGAGAAAAAAGGAGTTACAAAGGAATGTTTTGAACGTGCAAATTTAGGAGAAGACTCCATTTGCTCTTTATCACAGGTAAAAATGATAAAAGAATACTACGAAAACGGATATAAATCAGATCCGCTAAATAACGGGGAAGGCGATTTTTGCACAAAATAATTATTTTAATCCTGCAATCATCAGACATATCAGTGCAAATGGAACAATATATTTCAACCCGACATCGAAACAAACTGAAAAAAGTTTATTCTTGATTATATCTTTACCTTTTAATTTTAAGTACCAACCTGAAATTAAACACAGGAATAATGCATTCACAGGAAGCATAATATTTGAAGTTAAGAAATCAAGGAAATCAAAGA
>CACXAK010000075.1 GCA_902765655.1 uncultured bacterium
GAAAATGAGCTAGTAAGAATATTTTCCGAATACGGGGAAGAACATTTTTCAAAACGAATAGCAAAAGAAATTGTAAACAAACGTAAAGCATCCCCTATAAAAACTACGACAGAATTATCCAATCTCATAATAAGCTGCACCCCGCATGTAAAGAGCAAAGTACATCCTGCAACCCGTGTTTTTCAAGCTATCAGAATAGAAGTTAATCATGAGTTACAAAATGTTAAAAACACTCTTAATGATTTGTTGGACTTATTAGGGTTTGGTGCTATAATCAGTGTAATAAGTTTTCATTCTCTTGAAGACAGGATTGTAAAACAGCTGTTCAAATACCACTCAACCCGTTGTCACTGTGACAAAACTCAACCAATATGCAATTGTCCTCCCCCGGTGTTAGAGTTAGTGAACAAAAAACCTATAATTGCATCCGAAAAAGAAATAAAAGAAAATCCACCTTCAAGAAGTGCAAAACTAAGAGTAGCAAGGTATATCGGGAAATAAACTCTGTATGAGTACGAATATCAGAATTTCAAATAAGAATAATGTTTTTAATCCTGTCGGACAAGTTATTGTAAAGCCCGTATCTAATCCAATTGCCAATACAGTTGTAACAGGTTCTTTTTATCAGCAAAAACCGGTTACAGTCAGGGAAATGATTACCCGACGCATAAATAAAACACTGTGCATTTTTCTGTTTATATCTATCGGAATTACTTTTGTAAGTTATTATATTGCAATGAATTTTGAAGCAAAATTAAACGCACTGGATAGAGAAATTGTCAGATTAAATACAGAAAACCAGGATTTACAGGCAGATTTGGATCGCTATAAATCTTTCAATAATGTCGACAGTAAGATCGGTGAATTTAAACTTTTACAAAAAGCTGACAAGGTTCTTGAGGTTACGGCAGAAAGTTCTCCTCTGATTATTCCTCAATCTAAAAAAACTAATTCAGCAAAATTCAGCTGGGCAATCGGTTATTAATTCTTTTACGGGGAACTTAAAAATTGCAAAATAAATTGTTAGAATACCTTGAACTTGCAGATTATCATAAAAACAATAAAGATTATAAATCTGCAATTGAGTACTATGAGAAGTTTTTGGATATAGACAGCTCCAGAGTTTCCGTACTTACAATTACTGCGGACTTATACTCAAAATATAACGGGAGTGAATCTTTAAACAGACAAATTGAGCTTTATGAACAGGCATATTCAATACAGCCGCAAAACAGATTAGTATTGCACGGACTGGCTTTCGGATATGAGAAATTGGGACTCAAAGATAAGGCAAAAAAATATTATGAAGAATTACTCGCAAATAATCCCACCGATAATGATTATTATAACTACGGAGGATTTTTAATCAGCTGCGGAGATTTTGAAAACGGGCACAAATATTTTAAACGCAGATTTAATATTGAAGACATAAATCTAAAATATCCTGCAGATAAAACAAAAAAATGGGATTTGGAATCAGATATATCCGATAAAATACTTTTAGTGCACTATGAACAGGGCTTTGGGGATACAATAATGTATTCAAGATTTGTCCCTGAACTTACAAAATACGCAAAAAAAGTCATTTTTAAAATACAAAATGAATTATTTGATTTAGTTTCACATTCCGAGATTTTTAGAAACATTGAAGTAATAAACTGCGAAAACGAACCGGTTTATGATGTAAATATTGCTCTGATTGATACGCCTTATGTAACAAAAACAAAATCTTCAAATATTCCTTATACAAGTAAATATTTAGAAATTAATCCTGAAATAATAACCGATTACAAAAATAAATTTTTGAATAACCGCAAAGAATTTAAAATCGGTTTATCTTTAAGCGGGAGTAAAAATGCCAATTATTCCGGCAGAGATATTGCCCCTGTAAAGGTTTATGACTTACTAAAAGACATTCCAAATATAAAACTTTATGACCTGCAAAAAGAAAACATCAGCAATGATATTACGCCTTTGGGACAGACATTTATGAATTTTACAGATAGTGCCTGCGCTGTTTGCAATATGGATTTGATTGTAACAACAGACAATGTAATATTAAATCTTGCAGGGGCTTTAGGGAAAGATACAATAGCCCTGTTTAATAAAGAAACAAATTATCGCTGGTTTAAAACACAGGGAAATAATGTCGGATGGTATGAAAAAGTGACACCACTGCAAAATTCAAAGCAAAATGACTGGGATTTAGTATTAAATACGCTAAAGAATACGGTTATAAATAAATTGCAATCTTAACTATTCTTTACAAAAAGAATAAAAAATAGCAAAAATTATTTTTATGAGTTTAATATAAAAAAGTCATAAAAATTAGGAGTAAATTATGCTTAGTGAGTTAAATATAATAAAACCATTAAACTCAAGTATGTATTCAATAGCAAAAAAATGCGGCTGGAAAAATATAGAATCAATTCCCGTAAGAAAGAATATATTGCCTGATGGCTTTGTAGGAACCGCTAAACTAGAACCATACGTCCCGACAATAGGAGCAAAGTTAAACAAAAATAATGCACCTGTTATGGAAATCATCTTAGGGGACGATAAAATCTCAAAAAGTCCTTTTGTCCGCTATAATATGACAGAGATATTGATGGGCTCGAATACAAAAAGAGATTCTCAAACTATGTTAAAATTGCTGACTCCCGAAACAATAGATAAATTAGACAGCATAAGAACAATGATAAAAAGCCATCCAAATGACTACATCAAAGATAAATCCGTAGTTAAATACATTGCAACTCCTGCAGGATTAAGTTCGTTATTTAAAGATATATCATTGTTAAAAGCTGCATATGTTTTCGACAAAGATGCACTAAATATGCTCTTTAAAATGGATATTACTCAAGGAACAGGTTTAAAAGTACTTGAATCAATCGGGAAGAAAGATCTTTCTGAGCTGGATATGGTTAGAAGATTAGTAGCAAACCCAAATCATGTATTCCCTGCTAAACACCAACTTTTATACTTTACAAAAAATATATAATAAATTAGTAAATAAATTTAAATAAAAAAAAATTCTGCTATAATAAACATAGCAGAATTTTTTTTGAGGATTTTTATTATGAAAAAGATATTAGCAATTTTACTTATTTTATGTTGTTCGCTGCCCGCAATTGCAAAAAAACGACAAAATGAAGAAATTATAACTCCACTGACTCAGCTTGAAAAAAGACAATTTCAAACAAGAACTTATTCGGCTCAGGATAATGTTATTGCAATGAAGGCAATATTGAATGTACTGCAGGATGAAGGATATATTGTTTATAACGTAAACTCTTTGCTGGGTTATATTTATGGGATAAAAGATTTTGACCTGTCTGATCCAAATATAGATATATCAAAAGAATTTAGCATGACAAAATCAAGACTAAATTATAACGGGGTAAAAGTTGCAACACTTGAAGCCAGCGTCAATATTACTCAATACGGAGATAAATCAAGGATTAGAGTTAATTTTAAGCGTAAATTATTAAATCAATACGGTAATGCACAAATGATAGATGACGTTTCAGAAGTCGAATTCTACGACGATTTCTATACAAAAGTGGATTCCGCAATTAATTTACAAAAAGAAATTGCACAGAAAATTAGCAAACCTACACCACCTGACGTACGGACAAATCGAACAAAAAATACTAGTATTCAAAAAAATAATAAACCTGTAATTGCCCCTGCTACTCAGCCGGAGAATACAGAAGAAGAAAAAAATGAAGAAAATATAAATAATAATGAAAAAATAAATTCCGAAACTAACACTGAAAATACAAATAACGTAATCGAGGGGGAAGATGCAATAATCGTACCTGAAGCAACAGAAATCAAAGAAGAAAAGCAGGAAACGAAAAAGAATACAAAGAAAAAAGAAAATATTTCTGATGAACAAAATTCGCCTCAAAGCACTATTAGAGATGAAAATAACACAACTTCAGACAACAGAAATGCTGAAGTTGAAACCACACAAGATATAAAAGAATTAATTAAGCAGGCAAAAAAAGAAGCAAAACAGGCAGAAAAGGAAGCAAAACAAGCTGCAAAAGAAGCCCGTAAAGCCGAGAAAGAAGCGGCAAAAGAAGCAAAAAGACAAGCGAAAGAAACCAAAGAATAATGAAAAAATTTTTGTATATAATAGCTGCAATAATAATATTTACCAACGCTTCGTATGGCAAAACAATGCCAAAAGTTGATGCGGACAAGCTATACAATATGCAAACAGCATATTTTGATACAGCGGATAAAAAATCCGTTATGCAATCTGCCATATCTGTACTTTATAACAGCGATTATTCAATTGAGGATTATAATGAAGATTTAGGATTAATAAGGGCGCAAAAAGTATTCAAAGCCGCATACACAAGTAAAAAAAGAGTTGCCGGGTGGTCTGTTGTATTAGCTGCCGCTACTGCATATACAGTTTTTTCATACGGTTCAACAGCTGCAATGATGTATAGTCCGACACGGCGAATTGCAACAGAACTAAAAGATAAAACAGTTATCATTGATGCAAATGTTTTTGTTGAACAGATAGATGAAAATCGTGTAAAAGTTAAATTTATTCCGATTGAAAAAGTATTGCAAAATGCAGACGGATTTGCGTTTAATCAAATGGCTCCGATGAAAGTTATACGCATATATAAACCGCAACCATATAAAGAATTTTTTGCACAAGTTGAAGCAAATTTAGAACGCTGATTTTACAGTTTTGTAAATATCCGCTTTTTATTGTATATGTTTTTAATTTCTTTATTGTAAAATAATTCATAGGTATACAAAGAGAATTGAAAAATGAGAAATAGCAGAAGTTATAAAGGTGCAAGACGCCAAAAAGCTCAAAACGGACAAACCCCAAGTCCATATGAAAGTTACAAATACAGACGATCCCACAAGACAGGATCGTCATTTAGACGTATATTATCAATAATGTTGTTATTGTTTTTAATTGCCTTAATCGGAATATTTATAATCGGCGGTATTCAAAATAAAAACGGCGACAATGAATCATTTTTCGGAGCTTTATTTGCAAAACTAACCAATAAAGAATCTTCAGCAATAGATTTGAATTTACCATTTGGTCCTCACAGAGAAAACATATTGCTTCTTGGGGTTGATTCAAATGGCGCAGACTCGGATCTATGGGTCGGAACTAGAACAGACACCATAATCCTTATGAATGTTGATCCGAGAACCAAAACAGTAAATGCAATATCTATACCGAGAGACAGCAAAGTCTATTTACCTGATGGTATGGGAACACAAAAAATTAACGCAGCCCATGCAATCGGCGGCATTAAAATGACAATAAAAACAGTTGAAGAAACTTTAGGCGTAAAAATTGACCACTACATAATGTTTCACGACGCAGGCGTAAGAGCAATTGTAAAAGCTCTTGGCGGGGTTGATATTTATGTGGAAAAAAATATGAAATATGATGATAATGCCGGCAAACTCCACATAAATATATCGAAAGGTAAACATCACCTAACGGATAAAGATGTTGTAGAATACCTGCGCTTCAGACATGATGCAATGGGAGATATAGGAAGAACCAAACGCCAACAATGGTTTTTAAGAGGTTTACTTGCGGATTTAAAAAAACCGGAAACTGTTGTAAAAATTCCTAAACTTGTATCCGTCGCACATAAATATGTAAAAACCGATATGTCTGCTTATGAAATGACTCAATATGCCGGTTTGGCAACACATTTTGACATGGATAATATTGAAATAGCAATGCTACCCGGAGCGCCAAACAAACACGGTTATATAAGTTATTGGATTCTTGATCCGGATAAAACTCAAGAAGTTATAAACCGCCTGATATACAGACAAAAATTTGACGGAATGAAGGAAGAATATACTGCAAGTATAATGAGTTCTTCAAAGCGCAAAGAAGATGCATCCGAATTAAAAAATGCACTGGAAGAAAACGGAATAAAAGTTATATGTTCAGGAACATCAAGTTCCACTCACTCACAGTTTA
>CACXAK010000076.1 GCA_902765655.1 uncultured bacterium
TTTGTACTATTATTTGTACTCGAAAAGTTATTGTTGGGCAAGTATGCCCAACCTACAGGCTATTTTAAAAAGTTTAGTGTTCAATCGCAAAATCAGATTGAAGCCAGATATCTTGTCTCTACAGCATTTATGGGCAGACTAATAAATCTTCAAACTGCATTCGGAACAAAAAATATTAAATGCTCATTCTTTGACGATAAAATAATGTTTGCAATTTCGCCCAAAAAGACGTATTTGAAATAGGGAATATAGATACTCCGATTCCTAATAATTCCAAATTCATTGATAAATTCATTAATGAAATAATGTCAATTTGTGAAATAATAAGTTATTTTAATTTTGATAAAAAGACAGGATTATAATAAATAAATTATCAATTTGTATAGAGTCTATAGGGTGCAATGAGATTATTAACAATTTATCTGTTCAAAATTCTCAAACAGATTGTTATTTTACAATCTTACAATTTATTATTTTACAAAAGAATATGAGTTTTACAAAATGAATTGCGCTACAAAGTCAAGCGTTTGGATTTGTTTTCTTTTAGGAATATATCTAGCAGGAATAATCAGGTTCTTGAATCATTGTTATTGCATTTTGCGGGCATACATGTGAACATAAAGAACACCCTTCACACACTTTTTTATCTACTTCTATAATATTTTCTTTCCTTTTCAGTGCTTGATATTCAGATTCAGAACATATTTTTACACATTTCCCGCATTTTCCGCATTTTTCGTTATCTATATTCGGATACAGGTGATGCTCTTTGTTTAATTTCCCGTGAGAGGTAATCTTTGGAATGGCAATATTTTTAAGCTCTTTAAGATTTTTCATCCCCTTTGATTCAAGATAATTTAATAATCCTGTTTTTAAATTATCTATTATTCCATAACCATTTATCATTACTTCAGTACATATTTGTACAACATCAGAACCCAATGTAATATATTGAGCAGCATCCTGCCAATTTGTAATACCTCCCATACCCAAAATCGGCAAGTCGGAACATTGTCTCAATTGCGCAACACACTTAAATCCTATAGGTTTTACCATCTCCCCTGAGCACCCTCCATATGTTGAGCAACCATCTATACAAAGATTAGGTTCTAATGTATTAAGATTAATACCCATAAAACCTTGAACTGTGTTTATGGCTGCAAAGCCGTCACAGCCAGCTTTTTCAACTGCTTTTGCAATCCATGTAATATCAGTTACATTTGGTGTTAATTTAACAAAAACCGGTTTGTTTGCAATAGATTTTACCCATGAAGTTATAAGAATAGATATTTCGGCACTGGTTCCTATAGCCATTCCGATATTTCTTTCCGGCATTCCGTGCGGGCAAGAAAAATTTAGTTCGTAAGCATCAATAGGAGTATCATTTAAGGTCCGCACCAAATTTTGCCATTTATCACGTTCAACAGGAGCCATAATGCTTGCGATAATAACTTTATTTGGGTGTTTTTTCTTTAAAAAGCGAATCCCGTCGCACCAATATTGAACTGTTTTATGACTTAATAATTCTATGTTTTGAAATCCAATAACTTTACCTTTTGATTTTATTGTTGCATAACGCGGACTTGCTTCATTCATTTCCAAATCATCTGGTGTAATTGTTTTAAGAACTGCCCCGCCCCACCCCATTTCAAAAGCTTTATCAATACTTTCAATTGATGCTGTTGGCGGCGCAGAAGCAAGTAAAAACGGATTTTCAAATTCTATACCTGATACGGTTGTTTTTAATGTTGTCATATCAAAACCTCTTAGATGTTTCATATTAATCTATATTAAAATAATACGAAATAATTTCATATAATTTGAATTTATTATAGCATAGAGTTTGAGTGGTGCAATTTTTGCATAATGATTTTTAATACAATATTATTTGTGTGGTAAAAATAGCAAATAAAAGCGGGCAACATAATATATATGTTGCCCGCTTTATTATAGTTTAAAGATTAAACTTTAGCAGCTTTTTTGCATTCAATTACTGCCTGAGCTGCTGCCAATCTTGCTTGAGGTACTCTGTATGGTGAGCAAGAAACGTAGTTCAAACCGATTTTGTGAGCATATTTCACAGAATCAGGATCTCCTCCGTGTTCCCCGCAGATACCGCCAACTAAGCTTGAGTTAACTTCTCTGCCTTCATTGATAGACATTTCAATAAGTCTGCCTACACCGTTGAAGTCCAAAGTTACAAACGGATTCCAAGGTAAAATCTTTTGTTCTACATCTCTTGAGTAACCAAATGTCATCTGAGTTAAGTCATTTGTACCATAAGAGAAGAATTCAGCTTCTGTTGCAACTTCTTTTGCTGTTAATGCAGCACGAGGAATTTCAATCATTGTACCGAATTTGTAATCAATTTTAATTCCTTTTTCCTGCATAACCTGTTCTGCAACGGCAACTAATGTTGCTTTAGCAGTTTTAAGTTCGTTGATGTGACCGATTAGAGGAATCATAATCCATGGTTGAATTTTGTGACCTTCTTTTGTCAAATCACAGCAAGCTTCAAATATTGCTCTAACCTGCATTTCGTTGATTTCAGGATAAGTCAAACCTAAACGGCATCCTCTAAGACCCATCATCGGGTTAGATTCTGACAAGTTTTCAACGATTTCCAACATTTTTTCGTCTTCTGAGTAGTCTTGATTTAAAGCTCTCTTTGTAGCAACTTTTTCAATCAATTCTATCTTAGAAGGCAAGAACTCATGAAGCGGCGGATCGTAAGAATTCGTGCAAAGGCGGATCGAGTAAACGAACCGTAAGAGGTTTGTCACCTAATGCTTTAAACATTGCATAGAAATCTGAATATTGCATTGGAAGTAAGTGAGAAAGAGCTTCTTTTCTTGCTTCTGTAGTAGATGCAATAATCATCTTTTGTACCCAAGGAAGTCTGTCAGGATCCATGAACATGTGTTCTGTTCTGCATAACCCTACACCTTCAGCACCAAATTTGATAGCATTTTCTATATCTTTTGGAGTATCAGCATTTGCTTCAACGTGAAGTTCTTTAATTTCGTTTACCCAATTAAAGAATGTTTCAAAGTCTGCATCAATACCTGCTTCAACAAGCTCGATAGCACCTTCCATAACTTCACCTGTTCCACCATCAAGAGATATAATATCATCTTTGTGGAATACTGTTCCGTCAGCACAGGTAATTGTTTCGTTTGCTAAGTCAATTTTCAAATCTTCGCAACCTGAAACGCATGGTTTACCCATACCTTTAGCAACAACTGCTGCGTGAGAAGTTGCGCCGCCTCTTAAAGTAAGAACACCTTGAGAAACTGCCATACCGTGAATATCATCAGGACAAGTTTCAATTCTTACAAGAATAACTTTTTCACCTGCTTCACCTCTGCGAGCTGCTTCTTCCGTATCAAATACGATTTTACCAACTGCAGCACCCGGAGATGCGTTTACACCTTTTGAAACTTTGTGTGAGTGTTTAACTTTATCAGGGTTGAAGCAAGGTAATAATACCTGATATACAGAATAAGGATCAACCTGCATAATTGCTTCTTCTTTTGTTATGATACCTTCATTGAACATATCTACGGCAATTTTTATAGCAGCTTTTGCTGTTCTTTTACCGTTTCTTGTCTGAAGAATCCATAATTTACCTCTTTCAACGGTAAATTCCATATCCTGAACATCGTGATATCCTTTTTCAAGTTGTTTTGCGATGTTTACGTACTGAGCATAAATGTCAGGCATATCTGTTTCAAGTTCAGAAATTTGTTTTGGAGTTCTGATACCTGCAACAACGTCTTCACCCTGAGCATTTACAAGATATTCACCGTAGAATTTGTTTTCACCGGTAGCAGGGTTACGGGTGAATGAAACACCTGTTGCACAATCGTTACCCATATTACCGAATACCATTGTCTGAACGTTTACAGCCGTACCGAAATTATGGTCGATTTTGTTCATGTTTCTGTATGCAACTGCACGAGGAATATTCCATGATCTGAATACAGCTTCAATAGCTTCTTGAAGTTGTACATAAGGATCTTGCGGGAATTCTTTGCCTGTAACTTCTTTAATTGTTTGTTTATAAACAGGAATTAAAGATTTCCAGCCCTCAGCAGAAATTTGAGTATCTTCTGTTACGCCTTCTCTTGCTTTAACCTTTTCAACTTCTGATTCGAAGTATTTTTGTCTGTCCATTTCCCAAGCAACAGAACCAAACATTGTTAAAAATCTTCTGTATGAATCGTAGCAGAAACGAGGGTTATTTGTTAATTTAACCATTGCTTCAACTGTTTCATCATTCAATCCAAGGTTCAAAATAGTTTCCATCATACCCGGCATAGAAACTCTTGCCCCTGATCTAACAGAAACTAACAACGGGTTAGTAGCATCGCCAAATTTCTTACCTGCTTGTTGTTCAACTTCTTTTAAGTAATATTTAACTTCGTCCATCAAACCATCAGGCATTTTGTTGCCGTTGTTAATGTATTCCATACAGGTTGCAGTTGTGATTGTCAAACCCGGAGGAACCGGAAGCCCTAAATTGGTCATTTCAGCGAGGTTAGCACCTTTACCGCCTAATTCAGCGCGCATGTGAGCGTTACCTTCTCTAAAAAGCCATACTCTTTTTTCACTCATAATTTTTTGTCTCCTTTAAAATATTTAAAAAGTGTCACATTTTTAATACTTATCTGTAAAAATCGTACCATGAAAAAAATATATAAAAAGTACTAAATTAAAATAATTTACATAAAATTTATTGTCCTTTATGCGAAAATAGTGTCCTTTTCAAAATGATTTTAATTTTTGGGTTATTTGTAATATAATGATGTAAATTAAAGGGGATAAAAATGAGCGATAACAGAATATATTTTGTTGATGTAACTAATCGTGACGGGGTTCAGACCTCCCGTTTGGGACTTGCAAAACTTCAAAAGACAATAATAAATTTAATGCTTAACAGTATGGGTATAACTCAATCGGAATTTGGGTTCCCTACAACAAAACACGAGCTTAACTATTTAAACGGGAATTTAGAACTTGTAAAGCGCGGAGCAATTACACGTACAAAATTATCGGGTTGGATGCGTGGGATTGCGGATGATGTTGAGTTATCATTCAAAAACGTTCCGGATTTGCAATATGTGAATCTTTCTCAGTCGACTTCCGAACAAATGATTAATGGGAAATATGGCGGTAAAAAAACTCCCGATGATATTATAAGAATGACAAAGGAAGCGGTTGAATGTGCTGTCGATAAAGGTGCAAGAATTATCGGAGTAAATGCCGAAGATGCATCAAGAAGTGACATTGATTTTTTGATTAAATACGGTAAAGAAGCAAAAAAATCTGGAGCTCACAGATTTAGATATTGTGATACTCTCGGGGGGGAAGACCCTTTGACTACTTATGACAGAATTTACACAATAGCAAAGGCAATCGAAATGCCGATTGAAATGCATTTTCACAATGATTTGGGAATGGCAGCTGCTTGTTCAATAATAGGTGCAAAAGCAGCTATAGATGCGGGAGTTGACGCATACATAAATACTGCAATTAATGGTATGGGCGAGCGTGCCGGGAATGCTGATTTGGTTTCCTGTCTGTTAGGATGCCTAAAATCGGCAGGTTTCAGGGGAAAATATAAGATTGATGAAAATATCAGGTTAGATAAGGCATGGCAAATTGCAAAATATACGGCATACGCTTTCGGAGTCCCTATCCCTATGAACCAGCCGGCTGTTGGTGATAATGCTTTTGCGCATGAATCTGGAATACACGCAGATGGCGCACTAAAAGACCGCAGAAATTATGAATTGTATGATTTTGAAGAGTTAGGCAGAGGGGAACCTGAGATCATTGAAACGGGGAGAATGATTACAACAGGTGAATATGGCGGAATTAAAGGGTTCAGAAATGTATATAATAATCTTGAACTTGAATTCAAAGACGAACATGAAGCAAGAAATATTCTTGAACTTGTCCGCTATGCAAACGTACATACTCAAAAGCCGTTAACCAAAAGTGAATTAAAATTTATTTATTACTATCCTGATATTGCGGCAAAAGTTATGACGGTTGAACCATATTATGAACCGATGGGCGCAATTAAAGAAAGAGTTGAGGCGCAAAAAATTAATCCGCCACAAGATTTTATTTAACTTCTTTCTGATAAGCCCAGGCGCTGTGGTTATGAATACTTTCAAATGCCTCACAATCAATTTCAAATTCTTTAACTATTTGATGATTGCGCAGTTTTACAACAACTTCTCTTAAAACATCTTCAACAAAACGGGGATTTTCCCACGCTTTTTCAGTCACATACTTTTCATCCTGACGTTTCAGCAACGAATACAACGGACAAGATGCACAAGATTCAACAAGCTCTATTAAATCTTCCAACCAAATATGATCTTTTTCGTCATAAGAAATTTTTACGCTGATTATTGCTCTTTGATTATGCGCACCGTACTCTGAAATTTCTTTTGAGCAAGGGCAAAGAGTAGTGACAGGCACTTTCGCACCCAAAATAAATTTATAATTTCCGCTCTCATCAATTCTGCCCTCAAACGAACAATCATAACTCATCGGGGCTGATAATCTTGATACAGGTGCTTTTTTATTTATGAAATACTTGAATTTGAATTTTAATTCTCCGCTTTGGGCATGTAGTTTTTTAATTATTTTTTCCAAACAACCTTTTATATCAACCCCAAGCATATCTTTTTCGCGCCATTCATTAAAAACTTCAACAAAGCGGCTCATATGAGTTCCTTTGTAATTTCTTGGCAGTGATACAGCAGCTCTTGCAACTCCTGATACAACTAAATCAGACTTATTTTTTCTTTGAATCCTTAATGGTAAATCTATGTCGGTTATTCCGACCTTTTGTATATCAACATTTCTGTAATCCTCAGTGTTTTGGACATCTTTCATATACTTACACCAAACTTTCGATATAACCTACTTTATCTCCGTTGTTGATTAAAATATCATGACTAACTTCAATCTTTGACCAGCGAAGATTATTAATTAAATCAATTGCAACTATTTCTCTTGCCTGCATATTTGCATCACATATTTTGACGATAAATCCTTCTTCTATTTCTGTATTTACAACTATAATCAACCCGCCGGCACCAACTTTTGCAATGATATTCGAACTGTTTTCAAGAATTTTTGTATCCGTACGGTTTTCACCGCCTATCAAATATGAATTGTTTAAAAACGCCTCTTTTATTACCGAATATTTTGGATTGCAAAACAAATTCAGATAACCTTTTACCATATTTGCAAGCGGCATGGAGCAAATCGGAACTCCGCATCCGTCTTTTGTTACTGGATATTCCTGTTTAAGTTCGCAAAGCTCATAAATTCGTTTTTTAATTTCTTGCTGAAGCGGGTGATTTATATCATCATAATTTTCCGTATCCCATCCTTTTAATTTGCAAAGCCCAAGCATCATAATATGTTTGCCTGAACAATTATTGTGCAAAACTGACGGTTTTTCATTATTGAGAAGCAATTTTTTTGCGGCTCTTTGCGACAATGGCTCATGTATACCGCATTTTAAATCTGATTCAGCAACACCAAATTTTTCCATAAGTTTTTTTAACACACTGATATGAACGCCTTCACCGGCATGTGAGGCACAGCAAATTGCGATTTCCGATGAAGTCATATCAAATGCTTTGTCTAACTCGTAATCAACAAGAAGTGCTGCCTGCAATGGCTTTGCACATGAACGCAAATAAAAAGGGTAATTTTTGTCATCTCCGATTTTTTCAGCCACATGATTTTTGGAACAACGCACAACGTACCCGAAATGTTCGGTTTCAACAAGGCCATCTCTTATAAAATTGACCAGTTTTTCAGGTTGAGTATTCATATTATACATTCTTTTTACCGCCTAATAATTCATTTAATCTTTCTTTGAGTTGTTGATTTTCATTTCTTAAATTTCGAATAATAGTTTCGTAATCCTTACTTTCGGTAATTTTAGGAACTTCATTATGATCAAGAATAAATCTCTTTTTTGCCTCTTCTTTTATAGATAACAATATATCAAGTTGTTTCTGAGAGATTAAGCCAAGTTCAATCAGAGATTGCCCAAATTTTTTGTCATGTTTTTTTGCTCGGTGTTCATAATTTAAAACGGCATCATCAAGCTGCTGTTCTGAAATAATTCCGTCCTGCATAAAATATTCTCCTGTCCTGAATTTGCCGGCTAAGAAACCTGCAATATTTAGAATTTGTGAATTATCAGGAATCTGAATGTACCCTTCATCAACTGCAAAAAGAAAATAATTTGCAACTTCTTCCATTGAAAGATATGTATTCAAAGTTATATCGGATATGCTTGAGCCATTATCGCAGTATTCAAATATATTATAAATGTTTGAATCGAATCCGGATTGTTTTGTATTTAATTCACATTTACCTTTATCCGACAGTATTGGTCTGAATGTAGCAAAAGTATAGGCAAGTTCGCCTTCTGATGTCATATCATTTTTAAGACGTACATATATAATTTCTTTAATCCAACCCGGGAAATTAGATATTTTTTCTAAAAATTTGTCTAAAAAATTTCTTTGCACTTTCACATATCTCCGCTTGAAATTATTTTATCATTAAAAGTTTTTGGGTTCAATATAGTATTTCGCAAAATAACTTTAGGAATAAAAAGAGGTGCATCGGATTCCGAGATAAAATCCGCATATCGTAAACTCGCCCGAAAATACCATCCTGATGTTAATAAAACTAAAGAAGCTGAGGCAAAATTCAAAGAAATAAATGAAGCATATGAAGTTCTTGGGGACAAAGCAAAACGTCAAAGATACGACAGCTTGGGTGCAAATTGGCAGGGCGGAGCCGACTATACCCCGCCTCCGGGATTTGAAAATTTCGGGTTTAACCCTGGTGCCGGCGGTTATCAGCAATTTAATTTTGGCGGCGGAGATATGGGCGGTTTTAGTGACTTCTTCAGCTCTCTGTTTGGCGATATGATGGGCGCAGGTGCACAGACAAGAGGCGGATTCAGCGGCTTTGATTTTGGCTCTATGGGGCAGGAAGTGCCGCGTTCGCGCAGGACTCAGAGAACATCAAGAACCAAAAAAGAAGATTTAGATATTACACTTAATCTAAATGTCACTGCAAAAGATCTATTTGGGAGTGAACCGATTACCGTTCGCTATAACAATATGGAAAAATGTACTCAGTGTAATGGCGGGGGCTTTTGTTCCCATTGCGGCGGTACAGGCATTGTAAATGAGAATAAGTCAATAAAAGTAAAATTGCCAAAAGAAATTAAAGACGGTCAAAAAATACGACTTAAAGGAGAAGGAAAGACGGATGCTTATGGACAGAAAGGCGATATGTATCTTGTTATCCATCCAAAAGATAATGAATATGAAATAAACGAAAGCGATTTAACAAAAGAAATTGAAATTACGCCGCCTGAAGCCGTTTTAGGTTGTAAAAAAGAGATTAAAACTCTGCACGGTAATATAACAATACAGATACCGCAGATGACTCAAACAGGCAAAATGCTCAGATTAAAAAATCTCGGTTTACCAAAGAAATCAGGCGGTTACGGTAATCTTAACGCTAAAATTAAAATCGTTTTACCCGAAAAAATTACCGTAAAACAAATGGAATTGTACAAACAGATGTTATAAACTCAGTATTCACTTTTAGATTAATTCCTGTATTCTTCGGTCCCCGGGAAGCTGTTTTGTCCTGTTCTCATTTTGGTTATCCAATATTGCATTTTAGGGATGATTGTCGATAGGAACAATGCTGATATTGCAAATCCGCTGCCCCAGTTAATCAGGTTCATTTTGAAGTTGTGTTTTGAAGCATCTTTAAGCAGTTTGGATGTAACTTCTTTTGCATTTGTTTTTTGAGCTTTTTCGACAATTGATTTTACATAATTTGTCAAATCTTTTTTCAAAGAATCAAATGTACTTTGAGGTACAAATTTATAACTTTCATTGTCCATGAATTTTCTGTGTCCGAGGGCATTAGCATAAAATTCTTTTAAGAATTCAGGATCGTTGATGTGCCCGCCGTTTAGAACATCTTTTACCTGTCCGATTGTCAGAATACGTTTTGCTACTGATTTTGTTTCTCCGTTTTCAGTGATTTCAACAATTCTTTCCGGTTGAAGCTCGGACATCTTTTGTGCTATTTCTTCGTATTGAGATAATTTTTCTGACGGTACAATATTTTTCAATTCTTCTTTAAATTTGTCAAGGGTAATTATATGATGTTCGCTGAATCTTGCTTTCAAACTTTCAGGTAATTCTTTCTTTTCTCCTAAAACTTCTTTTGCAAATGTTGCAGCATCTATTTTGTTATCTCCAACGTAGTTTTGCAGATATTCGGTTGCAAATTTCGCTGATGACGGATCTAATCTTGTTTTGTTCCCTTTACCCTGTTCTATTTGGTTCAGCCAGCTGTTCATATTTGCCATATTGAACATGTAGAAGTAAATTGAGGATAAATCTCTGAATAAGATTTCTACCCTTTCATCATTATTCCTTGCCGAATACGCTCTGCCTGAAGCAGTTCCGGCATCAACGGATAAAAGCTTCCAGTTTCTTTTGCTCTCAAAATTATTTGCAAGAGTCAGTAAATCCCATTTGCCGGTAAAAGATGTTTCATTATCTTCTTTTTTACCTTGAGAGAATTCATTAAAATCAGGTCTTTTAATGTATGTGTCATTACTGTTGTGTGGAGTTTTATTGTCATTTTTGTGATAAGAGCGGGTTATTGCCTGATTAATTTTCGGAAGTACAAATCCTATAAAAGCGTTTGCTATTAAAACACTTGCAATTACTTTTGTAAATTTAAATTTTGCCATTAAGCTTTCAGAAATAGTACCGCCGTTTGTTTTAAGTTCTTTTGCCAAATATTTTTTAAGCGGATTTCTTGTATGGTCATGTGCAATATCAACATTTTTATGCGGAAGTTTTAATAATCTTTGTCCTAATTTTTCAAATAAAGCGTTTAATGCTGTTACGCCGCCCAACCAGAATAAAGCACCTGAAAATTCTTCGGTAATTCTTTCTCTTGCTTCATCAAAGCCGCCTCTTTTGTATGCCTGATAAGTTCTGCCTGCTTCTACAAACGCTTCAAGCGCAATTACAGGTAAAAACCCGTCACTTGCCATTGCCGAAACAATATTGCGGGGTTGGAATTGTTTCTTGAGGTTTGCGACTGAAAATGTCGGATATATATTTGCTTTTGGAATTTTTATTCCTGACATATAATTGTTACTTCCACACTACTTAGATATCATGGTAAAAACTCATAAAATTTTATTTTTGCCCTGAAACGGAGTAAAGTTAAAATATTGTTACATAAATTTATTTGTTGTTTTTATTTTATGACTTTGAAAAATTCATTTGAGATAAGTTGTGAATATTTTTCACCCTGATTTGC
>CACXAK010000077.1 GCA_902765655.1 uncultured bacterium
AAAGGTTAGTAGGTAGAAAGTAGAAGGTAGTAGTTTATATAATTAAGAAATTATATACTTTGTATATACTTATAAAGTGTTTTTCTTTTTATAAATTGCAGAAAGTGAGTATTGTTGTTACAAATTTTAATAATTAATTTGAAAGCGGGATTTGAAAATGCTTTCAAATCCCGCTTAGTAGGGTTAGTTTATTTTTTAAGGTAAGTTAAATAAATCTTTTATTAACCTTGAGCTGTATATTTAGGTGCCATCAATTTAACATCTTCATCTCTGGCTTTTTTAGCTTCTTGTAATTCTGCGTTGATTTCATCTAAAAGTGTTTTTAAAGTTTCTTGTTCCTGTGCAAGTTTGCCTTCTTCGACTTTCAGATTTTTTTGTTCTTCTTGCGCAGCTTGTTCGCGTCCCTGAATATACAATGTTCGCATAATATAATTTTGCATCATTTGCATTTGCTGAGGGTTTTGTGCTGCTCCGCCCATTTGTTGCTGATACATCATTTGCATCATAGGAGCATTTGCCTGCATGTATTGCAATGCTGTGTTGTGAGCATAACCGATATAAGCCATCGATCTGCCCATCATTGAACCAGGTGAACTTAATAAGTCACCGACCGAGATATTGCCATTTCCAACCATAGCGGCGTACTGCTGCAAATCCCGAAGTTTTTTCGAAATTTTCAAGAGTTTGTACTGGGTGTCAGATCTCCGACGCGCCAAGTCATGGACCCTTGCAGTAAACATTAGAAATCCCATAACTAACCTACCTTTTCAACTTTTAAAACTAACCTAATTTTTTTAACCTACACTTATATAAAAACATGCAACTTCAAGTAATTGCATGTTTTTAGCCATTTATTAAGTTTTGTAAAGTTGTTTTAAATTAATTGTTAGTAGGGACTTTTTCTACAACTTTATCAATCAAGCCGTAATCTTTTGCTTCATAAGCAGATAAGTAATGATCACGTTCACAATCTTCTCTGACTTTTTTAGGATCTTGGCCTGAATTTTTTGCGATAATGTCAATTAACATATCTTTCATTCGCATAATTTCTTTTGCTTCCAGCTCAATATCGGTTGCCTGACCTCTTGCCCCGCCAAGTGGTTGGTGAATCATTATTCTTGAGCTTGGCAAAGACATTCTTTTACCTTTTGCACCTGAGCAAAGCAAAAATGCACCCATAGATGCGGCTTCTCCAAGACATATCGTCGCAACATCGGCTTTGATAAGATTCATTGTGTCGTAAATAGCCATACCTGCAGTAATTACACCGCCGGGGCTATTAATGTATAACATTATGTCTTTTTCCGGGTTTTCGCTATCAAGAAGCAATAATTGTGCAACAACAGAATTTGCTACATCATCATCAATTTCTGTTCCAAGGAAAATTATTCTTTCTCTCAAAAGTCTTGAAAAAATATCAAAAGAACGTTCCCCTCTTGAAGATGCTTCTATAACGGTAGGGACATAGCCCATTATTTTCATATATGTTTCCTGATCCATTTCTCTCTCCTTTTTATAGATTTTATATTAAATATCGGATTTTCGCAAGTAACTTACCTGTATTACATGAATTATATGATAGGCATGTCAATTTTATTATTATTTGTTTACAATTTGTTTGATTTTTTTCATGTTTGATATATTATGATACCGTAAGCCGAATTAAAGAAGAATGTGAAGAACCACATTCTTTTTTAAAGGTCAAAAAAATAAGTAAAATAAAGGAAATAAAACAATGGGTATCAAAGGAAAATTAGACAAAATGGTAGTTCTTGCTTGTGAAGAATGCAAAGAAAGAAACTACACAACTACCAAAAACAAAAAGACATTAAAAGAAAGAATGGAATTAAACAAATATTGTCCAAAGTGCAAAAAACACACTGCACATAAGGAAACGAAATAGTAAAGATATTAAGGCACTAAGGCACTAAGATAATAAGAATAATTTCTTACTGCCTTAGTATCTCAAACCTTAGTATCTTTGGTTATGCGTCCTTAGTTCAGTTGGTAGAACGTCGGTCTCCAAAACCGGATGTCGAGGGTTCGAGTCCTTCAGGGCGCGGTTTATATACATAAGGATTAAACATATGAATGATGCAATGGAATCGATAAAAACATATTTTAAAGGTGTAAAAGCTGAGTGGGGCAGAATAAGCTGGCCGGAACGCAGACAAATTGTTGCGGAAACAATTTCTGTTATAGTTATTGTATTTGTCTTCACAATAGCGATTTATTGCATGGATTTGATATTCAAAGGACTTTTGAGTTTAGTAAATAAAATATAACCAATAATTTTATAAAGGTGGCTTATGACTAAGAAAGAAAAAACAATGGAAGAACAACTTAATGAAGATATTGCAGCTGAAAAAGCAGCGCAAGAAGCAGAAGTTGAAGAACATGAATCAAAGAAAAACAAAAAAAGATGGTACATTGTTCATACTTATTCAGGGTATGAAAACAAGGTTAAGGTTAATCTTGAAAAACGTATAGAATATATGAACATGGCTGACAAGATTTTCAGAGTTGAGGTTCCTCAAAAGACTGTTGTTCAGGTAAAAAGCGGTAAAAAACAGGAAAAAGAAGAAAAAATCTTCCCGGGTTATGTTCTTGTTGAAATGATTATGGATGAAGACAGTTGGTATGTCGTAAGACACACATCGGGTGTAACTAAATTCGTTGGCTCTGTTAAAAAACCAATTCCTGTCAGAGAAAGCGAAATTAAAAGAATATTGCACAGAACTTCATCTCAGGTTGAAAAAGTTGAACTTGATGTTAAAGTTGGGGATAAAATCAGAATTGTATCAGGTCCGTTTGCTGACTTTGATGCAGAAATTATTGAAGTTTACCCTGACAAATCAAAACTTCGTGCAAATGTTTCAATTTTCGGTCGTGAAACTCCGGTTGAATTGGAATATAATCAGATAAATAAATTATAAAATATAGTTTGCAAGTTCGCAGTATTGATAGTTTGCAGGTTAAATTACTTTCAAACTTCCAAACTCAAAACATTTCAAACTGTAAGGTACACACAAAACTGTGGAAGAGGCAGCGCCTCGTTATTACCACAAAAGGAGAAAAAAATGGCAAAAAAAGTAGTAGGAAAAATCAAACTTCAAATTGAAGCCGGAAAAGCAAATCCGTCACCTCCTGTTGGTCCTGCTTTAGGTCAACACGGTGTTAACATTATGGATTTTTGTAAGCAATTCAATGCGAAAACACAGGACAAAGCAGGATATATTATTCCTGTAATTATTGATGTTTATGAAGACAGAAGTTTTACTTTTGTAATCAAATCACCACCTGCTCCTGTATTGATTAAGAAGGCCTTGAATTTACCAAAAGGATCTGCTGTTCCTAATAAAGATAAAGTAGGCGAAATTACAAGAGCGCAATTAGAAGAAATTGCAAAAACTAAAATGGATGACTTAAACGCTACAACTATGGAAGCTGCTGTTAAGATGATTGCAGGTTCTTGCAGAGCAATGGGCGTAACAGTTAAAGAAGATTAGTACAAGATGGAAGGACGAAAGTCCGTTAATACCACGAAAGGAAAATTAAAATGTCAAAATTAACTAAAAAACAACAAAAAACTCAGCAGATGATGGAAGGTTTTAATCAGCCTGCAACAGCTGTTGATGCTATAAAAAAATTACAGGAAATTTCAAAAGAAGTTTCTAAATTTAATGAAACCGTTGAATGTCACATGAGATTAGGTATTGACGTTCGTCAGGCAGATCAGCAAATCAGATCTACTGTTGTATTACCTGCAGGCTTGGGTAAAACAGTCAGAGTTTGTGTTATTGCAAAAGGAGCTAAAGCATCTGAAGCAACAGAAGCAGGAGCTGATTTTGCAGGTGCTGAAGAAATTATCGACAAAATTTCAGATGGCTGGTTTGAATTTGATACATTGATTGCAACACCTGACTGTATGGGTATGCTTGGTAAACTCGGTAGAGTTTTAGGGCCAAAGGGCTTAATGCCAAACCCAAAAACAGGTACTGTAACAATGGATATTGCAAAAGCAGTTAAAGATGCTAAAGCAGGTAAAGTTGAATACAGAGCTGACAAACAGGGTATGATTCACTGCCCTATCGGTAAAGTTCAGTTTGCTGAAGAAGATTTGATTAAAAACTATGCTACATTGGCTGATGCAGTTTTGAAATCAAAACCGTCTTCTGCAAAGGGTACTTATGTAAAATCAGTTTATTTATCAACAACAATGGGCCCTGGGATTAAGTTAGATCCAAAAACCTTTGCTGCTGAAGTAAAAGAATTGGTTTAATAATATAAACTCATTAACAAAAAAAACACCTGATAATTTCAGGTGTTTTTTTAATTGAAAAATTATGCTGCGTATTTTGCAGGATTAATATCTTTCAATTTATCCGCCAAAATAATAACATAATCTATTATGCTTCTTTCTGCATCAGGTTTTGCTTTTGATTTTTTGGCAAAATTTTCAATCAGTACATAAATAAGATTTTTTGCACGATTTGCTCTATCTTCATTTCTGGGCATAATGCTCCTTGCAAAATTCATGGCTTTTGCCGCTTTTGCTTTTGGTGCAACACTACTAGCAGCTGACATTACAGCTTTCACTGGGGTAACATTCATAGACATAACATGACCTACCTTTCCAAGTACTACATCATTATTTCTTCACTTGATTTTTATAAAACTTTTTTTTTGAACTTTTTGCACAATTGACATAAATTGTTACAATTTTTATAATAATAATAGATTTAGGTTTGGTTGGGAATAGAATTGACAGAAGAAACTGCAGGAAATAAAAATTGTGTGCGTCCGTGGGGCTTTTACAGAGTAATTGCTCAGGGTAAAAATTATGCGGCAAAGATTCTGCATGTTAATGTCGGGCAGAAATTATCCGTTCAGTCGCATAAATACAGAAGTGAACATTGGGTCATTGCCTGCGGAAAGGCAAAGGTTTTACTCAATGATAAGGAATTTGAGTTAGAGGTCGGGCAAAGTGTTGATATCCATGTAAACGCTATTCACTCTCTTGCAAATCCTTTCGGTGAAGAACTTGAAGTTTTGGAATTGCAAATGGGCGAAACAATATCAGAAGATGATATCATAAGGTACTCCGATATTTACGGAAGAATTTAAATTTCATCAAGTTCAGATATTTTAATATCATGGAAGCCGTCTTTTAGGGCTTCAAGCGGTTCTTTGTTATGAAGTATGGCATCACTTATTTGCAAATTAGATATTAAAACTTCATCGGTGCTTGTTCTGTATGCCAGATGTGTCGGACTATTCCCGTCTTTTAAAAATGTTGTTGGAATTTTTAAATAGTTTAGCAATTCAGTGAATTTATTCCAGATATCTTGACTTGGTTTTGTATTTTTTGATCCGAGCAAAACCGCCTGTAAATTTTTATCTTTTAAATCTATATTATTCCTGAGGAATTCGAGTACATTAGAAAAAATATGATTATTTTTATTTAAAGGTATAAGGTGCATTAATACTGCCTTATCACCGTTGGTTATTAGGCATGATGTGCAGTCACAGACTCTTTGCGTAAATACATCTTTGCCGACACGGCTTGAGCTGATTGCCCATGGGTAATCGACCAGATTGTCACGGCTAAATGAAGACGTAATTTTATTAAAGTTAGTCCAGGTTGTTGGTACTATTTTTGATGTAAAAGATATTTCCTGCATTTAATTGATATAAAACCGAAAAAATAAAAATTTGCGCTTTTTATACGGATGTAAAATATTTGGATTATTTTTGTCTCTTATATATAGTGGCTTGCGTTTTTCTTTTTCTTTTTCTTTTTTGTTTTTTTTAACCGGGATATGAGTTTTAATATCAGACTTTTTGTATAAATCGGGCATTTTTCCGTTTTCTTGTACATATTTTGCATATTCTATTTGTTTGTCAAAATGTTGCTGGGGTTTTGAGCGAAATTTATTTATGGCATCAAAATATTTATTTTGATATTTTTCCCACGGAACAAAAGCCAAAACTTTTTTCATGAACTAATTTTATCAGTATCATGAATAAATGTAAAATAATTGTTAATGGGGTATAAATGGCTTATAATTTGTGTAGTATAGATATGATTGAAAGAAGGAGAGATATATGATTAAAAAAATTACTGCGTTGATGGCGCTTTTTATCACATCAATTGCTCCTGCTTTTGCAAGTGAAGCGGATTTGGTCGTTCCGAGTATTAAGTCGATTTCTCCAAACAGTTATATTTTGCTGTTAATCGGTCTTGGTATTTCTGTTTTCGGACTTTGTTTCGGGTTATGGAAGTTTCTCGAAGTTAAAAAATTAGATGTTCACTCCGCAATGGCAGCGGTTGGAAACACAATTTTCGAAACCTGCAAAACATATTTAATTCAGCAGGGAAAATTTTTACTCGCATTGGAAGTTGTAATTGGTGCGTGTATTGCGTTTTATTTCGGTTATTTGCAGGAAATGGGTCTGGCAGGAGTTTTGACTATCCTTGGCTGGTCTGTAATCGGTATTTTGGGCTCTTACGCAGTTGCATGGTTTGGTATCAGAATGAATACTCTGGCAAATGCAAGAACAGCTTTTGCATCATTAAAAGGTAATCCGTTGAATATTTTGAATATTCCTCTTAAAGCGGGTATGAGTATCGGAGTTCTTTTGGTATCTGTTGAACTTATTATGATGCTTGTAATTTTATTATTTGTACCGGGCAAAATCGCCGGTGCCTGCTTTATCGGTTTTGCTATCGGTGAATCGTTAGGCGCTTCTGCACTTCGTGTTGCAGGCGGTATTTTTACAAAAATTGCCGATATCGGTTCTGACTTGATGAAGATTCAGTTCGGTATCAAAGAAGACGACCCTCGTAACCCGGGCGTTATTGCTGATTGCACAGGAGACAATGCAGGCGATTCAATCGGACCTACGGCTGACGGGTTTGAAACCTATGGTGTGACCGGTGTTGCTCTCGTAAGTTTCATTTTGCTTGCTGTTTTGGGTGACAAAAATCAGGTTCAGCTTTTGGCCTGGATTTTTGTAATGAGATTTTTAATGATTGTAACCTCTATGGTTGCATACGGAATAAATGCTTTGTGGGATAAGTTTGTTTATTCTAAAAAGGCAGAAAAATTTGACTTTGAGGTTCCTTTGACCAGACTTGTATGGATTACTTCAATCTTGTCAATCGGTATGACTTACGGGGTCAGCTGTTGGTTATTGAATCCTTTGGGACATGGAATTTGGGCTGTTTTGGCAACAATTATTTCATGCGGAACTTTGGGTGCTGCTTTAATTCCTGAATTTACCAAGATATTCACTTCTCCGAAAGCAAAGCACACTGAAGAAGTTGTTACTGCTTCAAGAGAAGGTGGTTCATCTTTGACAATTCTTTCAGGTATTGTTTCAGGAAACTTCTCAGGATTCTGGATTGGTGCAGTAATTGTATTTTTGATGGCACTTGCTTATGTTGCAAGTACATTTATCCCTGAATCTTTGATGCAATATTCATCAGTATTTGCATTTGGTCTTGTTGCATTCGGGTTCTTGGGAATGGGCCCTGTTACTATTGCGGTTGACTCATACGGCCCTGTAACAGATAATGCGCAATCAGTTTATGAATTATCACTGATTGAAGATATACCGGATGTGGCTAATGAAATTGAAAAACAATATTCATTTACTCCTGATTTTGAAAATGCAAAGAAATATCTTGAAGAAAATGACGGAGCAGGTAACACCTTCAAAGCAACTTCAAAACCGGTATTAATCGGTACGGCAGTTGTTGGTGCTACAACAATGATTTTCTCATTAATTCTTGTTATTCAAAACACATTACACATCAAACCTGAAATGATTTTGAATCTGTTGAATCCGTATACGCTTTTGGGTCTGCTTATGGGTGGAGCTGTAATCTATTGGTTCAGCGGTGCTTCAATGCAGGCGGTTACAACAGGTGCCTACAGAGCAGTTGAATATATTAAAGAAAATATCAAGCTTGGTGACAGCGATGAAAAAAGTGCAAATGTCGCAAATTCAAAAGAAGTTGTAAAAATTTGTACTCAATATGCGCAAAAAGGTATGATAAATATCTTTATCGCTCTGTTTACATTCGCTTTGGCTTTGGCTTGTTTGTCAGCGCCGGGTGAAAAAACTCAGCTTGCTGTTTCATTCTTTGTAAGTTATCTGATTGCAATTGCAATTTTCGGTTTATTCCAGGCGGTATTTATGGCTAATGCCGGCGGCTGCTGGGATAACGCAAAGAAAATTGTAGAAGTTGATTTGGCTGAAAAAGGAACACCGTTGCATGAAGCAACAGTTGTCGGTGATACGGTTGGTGATCCTTTCAAAGATACTTCTTCAGTTGCAATGAATCCGATTATTAAATTTACAACTTTGTTCGGTTTGCTTGCGATGGAAATTGCTATAAACGAAAACTTCCGTCGGATTGCACCTTATGTTGGTATTGTATTTTTAATAATTGCGTTAATCTTTGTTATACGGTCATTCTACGGAATGAGAATCCCGACAAAGAAGGGGTAGATTACAAATAAAAAATATTTAATTATAAATAGTCCTCGCCTATCTGGTGAGGGCTGTTTTTTAAGTAGGTCGCCATGCCACCCCGATAATTAAACTTGAAAGATTGGTAAAAATTTGATAAAATCTCGTTATGGATAATATCGTTGAAAAGTTAAAGGCGCTGGGGTTTAATTCATACGAAGCAAAGGTTTACATCGCTTTATTAAAAAAATACCCCGCAACCGGTTACGAAGTGTCGCAAATGGCTGATATTCCGCAGTCAAGGGCTTATGATGCGTTAAAATCACTTGCAAGTGATAAAATCGTTATCGCATCTGATGATAAACCCCAAAAATATTCCCCTATTGCACCAAAAGAGCTTACTCAGAGATTTAAACGAAAAATAAATTCAACTATTGAATATCTTGAAAAAAAACTCCCTGATGTTAAAGAGGATTATAATGAACCGTTGCACACGATTTCAGGATATGAAAATGTACTTGAAAAACTGAAAGAAATAATAAAAAATTCAAAAAAATCCATTTATATAGAAATTTGGAAAGAAGACTTTAAACACGTTGAAAAAGAGTTGCGTGCCGCTTATGACAGGGAAGTTGATGTAAAAATTGTTGCATTTGGCGAATTTATGACAAATTTCGGACTTGTATATCAACATGCAGGCGCAAGAGAAATTGAGCATACCGCAGGCAGTCGTCTTGTTTATCTGCTTTCTGATATTCAGGAAGCGATGTTCGGTAAGATAGAACAAAATGTCACCTGGACAAAAAATATAGATGTTATTTATTTACTCCTTAATTTTGTTGTTCATGATATGTATTTGCTTGATGTAGGCCAAAATTTCCCCGAACAGCTGAAATATTTTTATGGCGCCGGGATGAAGAATTTAAAAAACAAAATTTTGTCACGCGATGGGGTGAATATACATTAATAAGGCCGTAAGGCACTAGGATACTAGGGCACTAAGAATATTGCAAGAATTGAAGCAGACAGTAAGGCACTAGGATACTAGGGTACTAAGATACTGAGGCCCTAAGTTGGTATTTCTATATCTAAATTTTCACAAATTCCTAGTGACTTACTGCCTTAGTATCTTACTGCCTTAATCCTTGCATTTCCCCATGTTCTTGTTATTATTGAATTATGAAAGATATGTTAGAT
>CACXAK010000078.1 GCA_902765655.1 uncultured bacterium
AAAGTTTCAAATAAAGATGTAGATGAAGCAATAAATAAAATTATAGACAAAATCGGCGGCAAAGAAAGATTATCCGCAATATTAAAAGAAAACAATGTAAGCATAAATCAGTTAAAATCTGATGTAAAAACTCAGGTAAGAATGCAAAAACTGGCAAGAACAGTTGCAAATCCGAAAGTAAGCGACAAGGAAGTTAAAGATTTCTACAATAAAAATATTGATAAATTTAAACATGGTGAACAAATAAGAGCTTATCATATTTTGTTAATGACAGATCCTATGCAATTAAGTCAGGAAATTGCAAGCAAAAGTAAAAAAGAGTTATCAGAAGACGAAATGGCAAATAAAATAGGTGAAAAAGTAAAAGCACAAGAAGAATTAGCAAATAAATTAGCAAAAGAATTAAAAGCCGACAATTCAAAATTTGCTCAATATGCTAAGAAATATTCACAAGATACCACAACTGCGCAAAGAGGCGGAGATTTGGGATATTTTGAAGCAAAGGTTATGGTTCCTGAATTTTCAAAAGCCGCATTCGGAGCAAAACCAAATACGGTTGTCGGTCCTGTAAAAACTAAATTCGGTTATCACATAATATTTGTAACTGACAGACGTCCTGCCGGAACAGAATCATTTGATAAAGTTAAAAATAATCTTAAAGAAAGTTTAACTAACGAAAAAGAAATTAAAGCAATTGATGATATTGTAAATGCAGCAAAGAAAAAAGCTAAGATTGAGTATGTTGATAAACAATACGATCCGGAAGAAATTACCAAAAAGCTTACAAGCCAGCTTGAAGAAATGCAAAAACAGGCAAATGGAACAGCTCCAAAAACAAAGAAATAATTATATATAATAAAAAAAAGAACCTGATTTTATATCAGGTTCTTTTTTATTATCTCCGTCAAACCATTATAATATGCAAGATTTAAAACTTGCTGAATATATGAACCAATACACAAAGCCACCAATGTGTAAATTAGTTGAGAAAATCTTGAAACATTTAGTCCGTATATGTATGTTGAAACAAATACACAAACAGCCAAAACTATAAACATAATTAAAATATACTGAATAACAAATAATAATGTCGGGACAAAAGATTTTTTCATTATATTTACAATAATTCCCGGACTAAATAATTTTAAATTATACTTAAAATCCTTTGCAAATAATAAAAATACAATATTAATAAAAGGCAACAAAATGCCCAACGCGACTAAAAATATGTATAAAATTACTCCGTAACTAAACAATAACAACCCGATATATATTATAAAAAATAGATAAATTCCCCAAACAATACCCAACGGGACAAGTCTTAGAAAAGTTACAAAACAATTCATTGATATTGATGGTAATTCAATTTTTTCATTTGTATAACTGTCATGTACAAATTTATATATGTAACCTGTAAAAAACACAGTTACTATAATTGCAGCCAAAGAAAATATTATTACCTCAAATTCAGATGGGACCGCAAATAGTGAATACAAAGTATTTCCCGTATATGCAGAAATCACCTCGTTAAAAGCTATTGTCATTATACCGATTAGAGCAAATAATCCCAGCTGCGCAACAAGGTTATCCTTACCGCAATATAATTCTTTTATAATTCCAAAAATATTCATATAGAAATCTTATATTAAATTAAACGGACTGTGTTCATCCGCATAAACTATTTTTACATCTTTTCCGATAATTTTTTCGAACACCGGAAGCACCAAAATTTCACTTTCAAAGTGGCCTATGTCATATACAATAATCGGACTTTCAATTGCTGTGTGAAACTTCAAATCCCCAGTAACAAGACAATCAGCCCCAAGCTCTTTGGCTTCGTTTAAAAATTCACTCCCTGAACCGGCACAAAATGCAATTTTATTCAATTCCGTTACATTATTATTGTTTATCAATCTTGCATTAGGCGAAATTTGCTTTAGTAATTTACTAAAAACATCAACCGTAGTTCGATATTTAATCATTCTCAAAAAATCATGCTCTACATTTATTTTGTAATTTGACAGTCCGAGTTCTCCAATAATTGTATCGGTTGTTCCGCCCTTTGCTTTATCCATATTGGTATGCGCACAATAGATATTTATACCTGACCAATCAAGCGGAATATAAAAACATGGATGATGCGAAATTATCAAATCACAATTTTGTTCTTTTGCCTGTCTGACAACATCATTCGTAACCGTTAAACAAAGCACAACTTTATCAATATTGTCATAACTTCCAACATTAACCACCCAACCGGAGCAGTCCCAATCCTCCTGAGTTTCAAGCGGTGCAAAATCTTCTATTCTTTTTATTATATCGTACTTATACATTCCAATATCTTTCTGGCAATAATATTTTTCGGTGCTTTGTCAAGTTTGAGAATATCACCGTTTTTACTTAATACTATGACTTCATTATCATTTACCCCAAAGCCGATATCTTTTCTTGAAATATCATTTGCTATTAAAAAATCACAACCTTTTTTGGCAATTTTAGCTTTTGCATTTTCTAGCAAATTTTCACTTTCTGCGCAAAAGCCGACAATTACAGGTTTGCAATTGCAAGCTGATTTATCTTCATAGCAATCCATTTTTCTTTTACATAATTCTGCCAAAATATCAGGATTTTTAACAAATTCCAATGTAATAGAATCCTGTTCGCATTTTTTCATTTTTTGTTGCGAATATTCTTTTACTCTGTAATCTGCAACTGCAGCAGCCATTATTATATAATTCGCAGTTTCAAATTCTTCATTGGCTGCATTCTGCATATCAAGCGCAGATTTAACCAAAACTTTTTTAAAAGGGACATCAAAATCTTTTGTTGTAATAAATACCACTTCAGCACCCATATCATACGCCGATTTGGCAAGTGCCAAGCCCATTTTTCCTGATGAATAATTTGAAATATAACGTACGGGATCAATTTCCTCTATTGTCCCGCCTGCGGTTATAACAACTTTTTGTCCCTTCAGTGTCTGTGAATAATTTAGTGCTTCTTCAATGGCATTATATATTTTGTCTAACGAACAAAGACGGCCCTTTCCCATATAACCGCACGCCAAAAAACCGTTCTCCGGCTCTAATATCTCAGCCCCGCGCCTTTGTAATGTTTTAAGATTTTCCTGAACAGTTTCATTGTTCCACATATTGCAATTCATCGCAGGTGCTATAATTATTTTTTTTGAAAATGCACATGCAACAGAGGTTAATAGATTATCAGCCAGTCCCTGAGCAATTTTTCCGATTGTATTGGCACTCGCAGGTGCAATAAGCATCATATCTGCCCAGTCAGCAAGCGAAATATGCTCAGGCTTCCAGTTTTTTACGTCAAATTCTTCAATGTAAACTTCGTTTTGACTTAAATTTTGCAGGGTGAGTTTTGTAACAAAGTTTAATGCATTAGGCGTAGCAATTACTTTTACTTCTGCTCCTGATTTTTTAAAATCCCGAATGAGAGTACAAATTTTATATGCTGCGATTCCGCCTGTTATACCTATTAAAATGTGTTTATTTTGCAACATTTTTCCTCGTAATATTTTCAATTTCTTCGACTGCACGTTCTACATTGTCATTAATAACCGTATAATCATATTTTAAAGAGCGCTCAAGTTCCGTTTTGACCTGAGCAAGACGCTTTTGAATAGTTGATTCATCTTCTGTATGACGTCCGCGCAAACGATTTTCAAGTTCTTCAACACTTGGTGGAGCAATAAAAATTAAAATCGCCTGAGGCATTTTTTCTTTAACCTGCAATGCTCCCTGAGTGTCAATTTCTAATATTACGTTATACCCTTCTTCCATTTTTTGCTGAACATACTTTTTTTTAGTTCCGTAATAATTTTCAGCAAATTGGGCATATTCAAGAAATTTATCTTCTTTTATATTTTTTTCAAATTCATCTTTTGATATAAAAAAATAATTTACACCATCAATTTCGTTCGGGCGGGGATTGCGTGTAGTACAGGAAACAGACAAAATAAAATCATCAGAATTTCGTCTCATAAATTCGTTTATGACTGTTCCTTTACCTACTCCGGAACAACCTGATATTACTAAAAGTTTCTTATTATCCATGGGTATATTCTAACATAAAAAATAACAAAATAATGCGCCATTAAGTTTTTCTATACTAAAAATTTTTGAATTCCGTCAAAATATATTCAATCATAAGATTGATTTTTTTTATGTTAAACAATCTGTTACGAAATATAAACCTCTCAAAAAGCGATTACAAAAGGCTTTTGAGCTAAAATACATCAAACAGATGATAATTCCTTCCACTTTTGCCCAATATTGCGAAATATGTTATTATTAGTGATAGAGTGGTTATTTGTCGAAATGTACGGATAATCAAAAATTGAAAGACTTGACGGGTAAAATGAGAAGATTATTAGAATTTAAAATTTTTAATATGCTGGGGCTTTTAACTACGGTTTTTGTATTTTCGTTTTTATTGGGCGGATGCGGGAATTCACAGAATCAACCTGATTTACAACAACCAAATATTCCACAAACAGACTTACAACAGCCGTCATTTGATAATGGCGCTAATCCGAACAGAAACAGGGACCATAACAGAAACAGGAAAAAGGGACAAGAACAAAATACTGCAAGACAAAGGGGAGGTATTCCGGATAATATGAATACCGGAAAACCTGAAGATGTAAACAAAAGACAAGTCAAAAATTCCGTTGATATAGATGTTAACGATGATATTCCAAACAGATTGGTATCTTATGATGTGACAACAGTCGGACGCAGTAATCCGTTTATGCCTTATAATGAAATGATAGAATATGAAAAAGCAAGATCTTCTGCAATTGCCGAGGCAAATGCTAAGAATGCAAAAATTCGTAAGATCAAAAATCTTCAGGATTATGCGGTTAGAGAAGCAGATGATATCAGTCCGTACAAATTTAATCTTCCGGTTCCACCTACTTCCCTCGACACACATACTGTTGCGGCAAAGATAACAAAAACCAAGGTGGTCGGGATTATGTATAATACAAAAAGCCCGTCTGCAATAATTAATGTAGATAATAAAGATTATCTGGTAAGACCTGGAGATAAAATAATAGGACAGGAATACCGAGTAGTCAAAATAACTCCAAATTGGGTAACTGCAGCTATGGGTTCAAACGTATATTCTGCGGCAATAGGAGAAGCTTTCTCTAAAGATAAAATGAATACAAATCAAACTGATATATATAATTTAAAAGAAAGATTTGGCGGAAGAAAAATTTAATAAATACAATAAATCGGGAGCAGATATGGAAAATAAAATCAGAAAAAAAATTATAGCAAGTTTAATGATGTTATCATTTGTATTAACCGGAGTTTCGCCTGTGGTATATGCACAAGATGAAACCCCTGTTATTCGTTCGCAGCAGCCTATTAAATCAATGGATATAAATTCCGATTTACAAATAAAAAATGCTGATTCTATTGTAAATCTTAGTTTAAGAGATGCTGATGTAACACAGGTTTTGAGAATGTTTGCTGATCAGGCGGGAATGAATATTATCTTCGCCCAAAACATTAGCGGAAAAGTAACAATGGATCTGGTAAATGTTACTTTACAAAAAGCATTGGCTCTTGTCACTACGACAAATAAACTTAAATATGGGATTCAGGGCAATACAATGATAGTAACTACAGCCGATGATGAAGATATTGACTATGGCGCAGGAGCAAAAGATATTATTATCGTACCGGTGAAATATGTAAGTGCCGCATCAATTGCTGATTTTCTGAATAACAAGCATAAGCCCTGGAGTATCATCTAAACCGGTAGTTACAACTAATCCGGCGAGAAACGAATTGATTATAATGGGAACTCAGTCGGATGCTCTTATGGCTCAAAAAATTATTGAGCAATTTGATAAAAAACCTCCAATAACAAATTATAAAGTAAACCATGTTACTCCTGCTGAAATGGCCGGCTTAATATGTTCAACATTAATACCTTCATTTATGAGTAACGGGGAAGGTTCTACAGGCGGAGCCGCAGGTATCCCTACCGGTTTTGCGACTGATTCATTTGCCGGAAGCGTAGGCGGAGGCAGCGGCAACGCTCTTGCAATCGGAGGAGGAAAATTGCTATGCTCAGTTGATCAAAAAGCATCAAATAATGATTTGACCTCTTTGCCATTTAAAAACATGACTGTTTCATATTTTCCAACAATAGGTATGGTCCAGATTATCGGAGGATCCCCAAGTCAGTTGGAAATGATTAAAGATTATATCGCAGCAAATGACATAAAATCACCACAGGCGTATCTGGAAGTTCAAATTATTTCACTGTCTGAATCCGGAAGTAAAACTTTTGATAACACATGGCAATATATGAGCAAAAGTATTTCATTCAATGCTTCAAACGGAATCAGAACAGCAAGCTCCGGTGGTGGTAAAAATTATCCGATATTCCTGACCGGCCACGGATTTAGTGAAGAAGCAAAAGGAAAAGGCCAATCAACAACCAAAGATGATAACGGTGATATTAAATACGGACAATGGTCAAACTCTCCGCAATTAATCTGGACAATCAATTATTTGGTTGAGAATAATAAAGGACGTGTTCTTGCAAACCCGAGAATACTCATCACAAATGGGCAGCAATCAATTATCGACTTGACATCAGACTATGTAGCCAAAGTTACTTCTCAATACTTGGATTCAACCGGTACCGGTTCATCTCAGGTTCAAAAAGACTATAGTATTCAGAGCGACAACGGGATTAAAGTAACAATAACTCCGTTTATCAGCCCTGACGGTTATGTAACTATGGATATTAATCCTAATTACAGTACTATTGCAGGTCAATTATATACAGAAGGTGAAGTTGAGGGGGAACGAGATTTAGCTGCAACTCTTTTGCAAAGACGAAACCTGACTTTAAAAGGTATAAGAATTAAAGATGGGGAAACCTTAATTATAGGTGGTATGATTCAGGAAACTGAAACCAAAAACGTAAGTAAAATTCCATTCTTAGGTGATTTACCATTTATAGGTATGATTTTTAGAAGTACCGGAACGCAAAGATCTAAAGAAGAGATGGTTATTATGCTTACTCCACAAATAATTATTGATACGGAAGATGCAACAGAAATAACCGATTTAGATCTTTAATAAAGATGATCCAAACAGATAAATGAACGAAGTTATATCAAGAATAAAAAACAGTATAGACACAACAATAATTGACAAAATGGATAAAACTTCAATGGGTAAAATGAAATTTCTACCTATAAGTATCCGGCAAGGTCAATTATTTGTTGCTATTTCAAAGAAATCTAATATGGACAGGATAAGTCAAATTATAAAACGATATTATCCTAATCCGATAAGATTTATGCCAGTTGGCGGCGATGAAGTTTTAAATGAATTATTAAATGACTTCGTTAAAGAAGATAATAAAGATGATGATGCGCCTAAAATAGCTCAAAAAAAAGACGCTCCTGTTATGATATCTGAACCGGTCGGAGGCAAGCTCGGAGAATTACTCATAAAAAAAGGATTAATTACTCAGGAGCAATTAAATGATGCCTTAGCAGAAGCAAAACGCTCAAACGCGCCGGTCGGTTCAACCCTATACGAAATGGGTTATATAACTCTAGCTGATTTAAAGTCAGCACTTAGTGAACAAACAGGGTATAAGCTCGTTTCAGCAGAGCAATTGCAAGAACAGAAAAGCTACATAAACAAGTTACCTGAAGATTTTATACGTACAAATTCGGTTATTCCGATATCTTCTGACGGGAAAACACTGACAGTCGGAGTCTTAAAGCCACTAAAACAGGATGTATTAAAAGCAATAATTTATATTACCGGTCAAAATCCAAGACAGCTTTTAATGACTCACTATGAATTTCAAAATTCATTAGAAGTATTTTTCTCAAAACGTAAAAAACAAACCGAACGTATTCTTGAACAGATTAAAACAGAAACAATTGAATCAGAAATCGAAGCAAGTTTATCAGATCAATTAGATGCAGAACTTTTGGATTCTACCGGTACTGTTGCAAAATTCGTAAATCAGATTATTACAAACGCAATAGATAATAAAGTTTCTGATATTCACATTGAACCACGATTAAGCGGGTATATAGTCAGATACAGAAAAGACGGTATCCTTCAGAAAGCTCTCGACATTCCGGACAAAGCAGAATCCTCAGTTATTACACGTTTTAAAGTTTTGTCAAGAATGAATATTGCAGAACAAAGACGGCCCCAGGATGGTACCTTTACCCTTCCATATAAAGATATGAATTATGATTTTCGTATCAACACTTTACCGGTAGCCGGGAAAGAAAAGGTTGTAATCCGTATTTTGGCTCCTGCTGTAAGTTTAAAATCCGAAGATAAAATTATCAAATTGGTCGGAGCAAGTCAATCTGACCTTGAAGAGATTACAAAAATGGTATCATGTCCAAACGGAATCATATTAACATCAGGTCCGACAGGTTCAGGTAAAACAACTACATTATATTCAATTCTAAAAAGTTTAAACGATGAATCCGTAAATATTACTACAATTGAAGACCCGATAGAAATTAAACTCGACGGGATTAATCAATCTCAGGTAAACGTAAAAGCAGGTATTACATTTGCATCTTGTATGCGTGCAATTTTACGTCAGGACCCTGATATTATATTGATCGGTGAAATTCGTGACTATGAAACCTTAGAAACAGCGATTTCTGCTGCATTAACAGGTCACCTTGTATTAAGCACAGTCCACACAAACTCTGCGGCTGCTACTGTTACACGTTTAATTGAAATGGGTGCAAAAGATTATCTTGTATCATCAACTTTGTCAGGAGTTGTGGCTCAACGTCTAGTCAGAAGATTGTGCGATGACTGCAAAGTTGAATATCATTGTACAAGAGAAGAGGCAATGCGCATGACACTTGATGAAGATGAAATAGAAACTTTGATGAAAACTCCTATATACAAAGCGGCCGGATGCAACCATTGCAACTTCCAGGGTTACAGAGGACGTATGGGGGTTTATGAAATAATGCCTATTACAAAAGATATTAAAAAACTCATTGCTCAGGGTGCTCACGATTTGGAAATTGAAGAAAATGCGATTGGACACGGAATGACAACATTGAGAGAATCATGTATACAACATATATTGCAGGGACACACGACAATAAATGAATTTGTCAGAGTATTAGGTTTGGTGGGCGAATAGTATGGCAAGATATAATTACACAGCATATAAAAACGGAACAAGCGATATTGTAAAAGGACAGGTTGAAGCGGCAAACCTGCGTGAAGCAAGAACTGAAATACGTTCAATGGGTTATACCCCAACATCGATTATTGAAGAAAATACAGTATCGCAAAAAGATAAAAACAGTAAAAAAGCTGTTGCCCGTATGCCAAAAATGGGATTATCCGAACAAATAGAATTCACATCTACTCTGCAAATACTTGCTGCTGCAGGTATACCTATAATTGAATCTTTAATGTTCATTGAAAATGATGCGGCTAAATTAAAAATGCGTCAGGTTGCAACAGAATTAAGAAAACAAATTATGAACGGGGGTACTTTTGCCGGGACAATTGCGAAATACCCGGAACAATTTGGGCACGTATATATCGGCCTTGTTAAAACAGGGGAAGATGCCGGTGAACTTGAAAAAACTTTAGACCGTTTACTCGAACTTTTAAATAAACAGTCAAATATCAGAACCAAGGTAATAGGAACATTAATGTATCCTGCATTTATCATTTTACTTGCAATATTCATCGTCATTGTTATGTTAGTATTTGTATTTCCTGTATTTAAAGATATGTTTGATCAGATGGGGATGCAATTGCCATGGATTACCGAGGTACTGATGAATACGGGTATATTCTTAAAACAGAATTGGATTTCAATACCTGTTGTCTTTGCCGGTGCTATTTTTGGAATAAATTTTCTGTTCAAATGGAAACCGAGTAAATGGAAAATTGATGAATATGTATTGAAAATTCCTTTATTGTCAAAATTAATTCAATTTGCAAATTTTGCCAACTTTATAGCTGTCATGCAAGTCGCATATGACGCAGGTGTACCAATTCTGGAATGTTTGTATCTTGCAAATTTAACCCTGACGAATCACACACTTGAAAAAAGAGTTGAAGAAGCAACATTAAAAATTCAACAAGGTCAGCATTTGTCAGCAGCATTGAGAGCAACCAGAACAATGCCTAAAATGATTTTGTTTATGATCGCAACAGGTGAACAATCCGGACGTTTGGGCGATATGCTCGGACAGGCAGTAAGTTATATTGATAAAGCATTGGACAACACTATCGACTTAATGACGAGAATGATTGAACCAATAATGCTTGTTGTTATAGGAACTATTGTTCTTGTTTTGGCCTCTGCCTTGTACTTACCGCTGTTTGCTTCTTATATGGGAATGTAAATGATGGAAAAAGTGTATGTTATTACCGGTTCAACGTCAGGCATCGGTAAAGCAATTTTGGAAAAATTGTGTAATAATGAAGATTCTGTAATTTATGCCGGATATCGTAATGAACAAAAAATACCTTCAGATAACCGAAAAAATGTAAAATATTTTTATATTGATATGAATAACAGAGAATCTGTTATTAAGGCAGCCGAATTTATAAAAACTGAAACAAATCATGTTGATACCATAATAAATGTTGCAGGTTCAGTCGTTGCAGGTCCGATAGAAAAAATTGATACACAACGACTCAGAGAGCAATTTGATGTAAATACGTTTTCGCATATAGAATTTACACAAAATTTAATGCCTGTTCTTGATAATTCAAAAATTATAAATATAAGCTCTATGTCGAGTTTTGGGATATTCCCGTTTATAAGTCCTTATTGTGCATCAAAAAGAGCTTTGGATATATTCTTTAATGCACTGGAACTTGAAAATCATAAAAATTTAAAAATAATATCTGTA
>CACXAK010000079.1 GCA_902765655.1 uncultured bacterium
AAAAATGGGCTTCTCAATGAATATCGGCCCAGAAGCAGAATTTTTCTTATTTTCAAAAGACAAAGAAGGAAAAATAACAACAACAACCCAGGATCATGCCGGTTATTATGATGTAGGGCCTGAGGATTTGGGAGAAGATGTACGTTCTGACATTGTTTTAACCCTTCAGGAAATGGGCTTTGATATTGAAGCATCTCACCACGAAGTAGCTGACGGACAGCACGAAATTGATTTTAAATACTCTGATATTTTGACTGCGGCAGATAACGTTGCAACATTTAGAATTGCAGTAAGAGCAGTCGCAGCAAAACATAATTTGCATGCAACATTTATGCCAAAACCGATTTTTGGGATTAACGGTTCAGGTATGCACTGCAATATTTCATTATTTAAAGATGGCAAAAATGCTTTTTATGACGAAAAAGCTGAATATCAGTTATCGGATATTGCAAAATACTCTGTCGGCGGAATGCTAAAACATGTAAAAAGTTTTACTGCGGTAACGAATCCGCTTGTAAACAGCTACAAACGACTTGTGCCCGGATATGAAGCTCCGGTATACCTTGCATGGTCACTTGCAAACAGAAGTGCATTATTGAGAGTTCCTGCAAAACGCGGAATTTCAACAAGGGTTGAACTTCGTTCCCCCGATCCCGCATGTAACCCTTATTTAGCTTTTGCTGCAATATTAGAAGCATGCATGGACGGTATCCGAAATAAAATTGATCCTCCTGCTCCTGTTGAAAGCAATATTTATAAATTAACAGCCAAAGAACGTAAAAAACAAAGAATCGACTCTTTGCCGGGGAGTTTGGCAGATGCACTTGAACAAATGGACAAATCCCTTGTAACAAGAGCAGCTTTGGGAGAACATATATTTAATGAATTTATGACATCAAAGAAAAAAGAATGGGATTCATTCAGAACATACGTTTCTCAATGGGAACTTGATAAATATTTGGCAAGATACTAATAGAAAAAGAGGTCGGTAAACAAACCGGCCTCTTTTTTATATAAGAATATCTGTAAAATTATTTTAAAATTTCGTCAAGCAATTGTGCATTTTTAGATGCGCTTTCGATTTGGGATTTTGAAAGACGACGCATATAATTTCTTAATGCTTCTCTTATCAATTCACTTCTTGTACGTTTTTCAACATCAGCAAGCCCGTCAACTTTACTTAAAAATTCATCCGGCATTGTAACCAAAACTTTAGCCATATAAAACCTCTCTTACAATTTACTTTCTCTAAATTATATCACGCACTTTTACGTTTGACAAGCAATAAGCAATGTTTATGATATAATTTCTTTAGGTTTAATAAGGAGAACAAGATGAAAATTAATAAAAATTATCAGAATATTGCGCAAAGTTATTTATTTTCAACAATTGCTAAAAAAGTCAGCGAATACTCAGCTGCAAATCCTGATAAAAAAATTATAAAACTTGGGATAGGAGATGTTACACTGCCATTGTGCGAATGTGTTGTTAATGCACTTAAACAAGCTGCAGACGAAATGGGAGTCAAAGAAACATTTAAAGGTTACGGTCCTGAACAGGGATACGAATTTGTGAAAACATCTGTTCAGAATTATTATAAATCTCACGGGGTTGAATTAAACAATGACGAAATATTTATTTCTGACGGTGCAAAATCAGATCTTGGGAATATTTTGGATTTATTTGACAAAGATAATACCGTATTAGTTCCTGATCCTGTTTATCCTGTTTATGTAGATACAAACATTATGAACGGAAGAAAAATTGTTTATATAAATGCAAATGCCGATAATGAATTTTTACCGCTGCCGGATGAAAATATTAAAGCAGATATAATCTATATTTGTTCCCCAAACAATCCGACAGGAGCAGTATACAATAAAGACCAGTTAAAAAAATGGGTAGATTATGCAAACAAAAACAATGCCGTAATCTTATTTGATGCAGCTTATGAATGTTTTATAACAGACGAAAATTTACCAAGAAGTATCTACGAAATTGAAGGCGCAAAAACTTGTGCAATTGAATTTTGTTCATTTTCAAAAATGGCAGGATTTACCGGTACAAGATGCGGCTGGACAATTGTTCCTGACAGTTTGATTTTTGAAGATATGAGCATAAATAAAATGTGGCTAAGACGTCAGACCACGAAATTTAACGGAGTATCATACATCGTTCAGAAAGGTGCAGAAGCTGTTTTTACGACTGAAGGTCAAAAACAAATTCAGCAAAATCTTAATTATTATAAAGAAAACGCTAAACTTATTTCAGATGTATTAAAAAAACATAATATATGGCACATCGGGGGGACTCATTCACCTTATATATGGCTGAAATGTCCAAATAATATGAACTCCTGGGAGTTTTTTGACTATCTTCTTGAAAATGTTCAGATTGTAGGTACACCCGGCTCCGGCTTTGGAAACAACGGAGAAGGATATTTCCGTTTAACTTCATTTGGCAGCAGGGAAAACACCAAAGAAGCAGTTGAAAGACTTGATAAATTTTTGCCATAATTATCTAACCTAAAAGAACAGCTTATCACGGTAATATTGGTAATGTAACTCCTTATAAAAACTTATAAACTTTAAATGTTACACTTTATATTCACCCAAAAGGAGGCGTTATGAAAAAGATATTACCACTATTTGCATTATTGGCATTTTTAGCTGTTCCGCAGGGAGCTTTTGCATGGACTTACGACGGAATAGGGAGCTTGAACCCGTTTACAAACTTTGGCAGAGGTTTTGGCGGGGATGGCTGCGGATGTAAGGTCGAGCGCTGTCAACCGCGTAAACTGACGAAATGTGAGAAATTACATGGGGTAAAACTTATTCGCGGGACAAATTGCGGATGTGCAGCACCTGTTCAACCGATTTACATGGAGAAAAATTGTTCAGGATGCCACAGAACATTTTAAAAACAAAGGCGGTATGAAATCATACCGCCTTTTTATTGACTTTTTAATATTTTGAGATATTATAAGAATGGAATTATTATTAAGTTTTTAAAATTATGAAAAGTAAACCGATAGACAAGAATTACATAATCAGTGACATGATAAACAACTTTAACGACATAAATTCAATGTTTAAAACCATAAAAAATTCAACTATTTACAGTCTGGCAAACAAAGAAGACACCTGCTACATATTAACAAGTTATGAAATATATGAAAAAATGCTTTATGAATTTCTTAATAAATTAGACATCGCTGAGCTAAAAACAAATAAACATTAATAAACCACATCACGCAAGGCATTAAATATTTTATCAGTTATCTGCTGAATATATTCCTGACTTACCAAGCCGTTGATAATAGCATCTGCAATCTGATAAGTAGGTCTTATATACTCCTGAGCAGTTTTATTAACATCCGCAAACTGCAAATCAGCAGCAGCACCTTCTTTTCCTCTTTGTTTTGCTCTTCTGTACCAGCGTTCTTTAATAACTTCCAGTGGAGTAAACACATAGACTTTTACATCCATAATATCTCTGAGTCCCTCGTTAAGGACATATAAACCTTCCGTAAGAATTACTTTTGCGGGTGTTTTTTCGTCCCCATCAGGATTAGACTCACAAGTTACAAAATCATATTTTGGAGATTTAATAGTCATTCCTTCTTTTAAAGCAACCAAATGCTGCTGCATTAAGTCCAAATTTAGTGCCTCTGGAGTATCAAAACTGAAGCCGGTTTTAAATAATTCTTCATAGCTTCCTGCTTCACGAAGTTCTTTGGATGTATCTTTGTAATAATCATCACAACGAATAACAGTATAAATTCCGTCTTTCTTTTCCTTAATACATGCTTTTATTGTATTATCAACAAATACAGTTTTTCCCGAAGCACTTTCGCCTGTTATACCAATAAGAAAAGTCTTTTTCTTGTCCTGAACGACTTTTCTTGCGATATTCATTATAAGATTATCTGAAATCTTCAAGAATAAAGGTTGTTCCTGTTTTTTGTCTTCTTCAAGAATTTTATTCAATGCATCTACAATACTTGAGATTATTTCCATATCTCTGCGGCTTGAATAATAATCATAATTTGTCAATTCAAAATCCCTAATCATATCTTTCCCTTGCGATAACATATTCCTATTCTAATTCAACAAAAATTAAACTTCCACTAAAGTTTTATTTTTGTAACAAAAAATTCATATTACTAAAGTTTCTACAAAAGCATGACGAAAACATATATGTCGAAAGATATAGAGGAGTAATAGTTTATGTACGAAGAAACATTTGACAGCTCGGTAAAAGAAGCGCAAGAAGCAGGGCTTAACAGCTTGAAGTGCGAAGTAAAAACAGTTGAAGCAGTAATTGAAAAATTTTTATCGCAAATACTTGAATGTACTTCAACTCTGTCAGAAAGAGACTTTATGGTCTGCGGCATTTAGATAAAATAATACGCAGCAAAAAAGAACCTTTAAAATCAAGGTTCTTTTTTTATTCTTTTTTATTATTTAAATTCCCATATATTGAAATCTGAATCCTAGCGGATATTTTTCAAATATATTTTCACCCGGTTGCAGAATCTGATTCATCATTGGAAATACCGGATTATACATCCCAGAACCTATACCGAATCCAAACGGATTATTTAATCCAATCATTGCAGGGTTTGGAACATTCAAGCCCAGACCAAACGGATTAGTCATTCCTGTTGATGTCGGATATGATGGAGTTGAAGATGTAGCGGATCCTGTCGCATCAGAAGAAGAGCCTGATGAAGATGAACTTGAAGAAGTCTCTTGAGAAGTTTGTGACTGTTCGGAAGATTTTGAACCTTCGGTTGATTGAGATTGAACCTGAGATTGCTCTTCAGTTGTTTCTTCAGGATGAGTTTCAGAATATGAACCTCCAACAATAAAACTTGCTAATTGTTCACCCGCAAGATAACCCAAAGCCCCACCAACAGGCCCGCCCAAAGCTGCACCAACAGCAGAGAAGATAGTACCTGTAACAATTTTAGCTCCGGATTTTAAGATCTGCTTGCAACCTTCAGTAAATCCGCTATCTTTATCTTTAAAAGCTTTGACTATATCAGGAATTTCCCAACCTATTGTAAGAAGAGTACCTAATAAAGGCATTTTTTTCAAAGGTTTTAAAATTCCTTTTATGCCTCCGGATTGATAAGCACCTTTAACAGCCTTTACAGCTGCAGAGCCAATACCTTTTAAGCCGGCCTTAATAGTTCCCATTATACCAAGCTTTGCACCTGCTGAAGTAGCAGTATTAACACCCGATTTCCAAAGACTTTTTAACTTAGAAAAGAAACTCGGTTTTGCGGCATTTGCTAATACATCCTTGTGTAATGCGGAAATACCCGCTTTTGCTTTTTCTAACGGATTTTTAAATATAGTTTCAAATTTTGCACCCGACGCATATTTTGACTTTCTCGCAGCACTAATAACTTCGTTACCGCCACCAAATGCATAACGCGGTACAGTCTTGATGTACTTTAGTCCTGTTTTTAGAATAGAGCCAATTCCCATAATATTCCCCTTTATATATATCCCCTGTAAATATATAAAGTTTATTCGATTAAGAAAATTGCCTTATCAAAAAGAAATATTAAGATATATTACAAAATTATTCTTCTATGTTTATAAATTCATAGCCCTGACCATTGTTTTGAGATTCAGCACCGTTATTCAAAACCTCTGTTGGTTTTGATTTGATTGAACGATTAATTGTAGTCGAAAAATCAGATAAGTTATTTATATTATAAAAATGA